>JAAXHI010000113.1 GCA_012270875.1 Candidatus Poribacteria bacterium
TTACACGACTTGGACTTGAAATCAAAAGAACCTCGATTACGAGATTGAAACCTACTTTATAGATTCGAGAGTTCTGACCATTTTTGGTCTTGAAATCAAAAGAACCTCGATTACGAGATTGAAACGCCTGCATTGAGGTTTGCTGTCCACTGTACATTACTTGACTTGAAATCAAAAGAACCTCGATTACGAGATTGAAACATGTAGGGCTTCACATTCCCGCCGATGGGTACTGCTGTCTTGAAATCAAAAGAACCTCGATTACGAGATTGAAACTATACTTAGAAGTTCCGAACAGGTACCAAGCCGAGACTTGAAATCAAAAGAACCTCGATTACGAGATTGAAACGATACGATTAGCGGCGACGGATGGTACGAAGATGGCGAACTTGAAATCAAAAGAACCTCGATTACGAGATTGAAACGTGGCGTATTTTGTTGAAACAACACGCGCCAGCACCCTTGAAATCAAAAGAACCTCGATTACGAGATTGAAACGGTGTAATTCTAATAATTGCGTTTACAACTATTTTAACTTGAAATCAAAAGAACCTCGATTACGAGATTGAAACGAATATGATGAATACGTGATCCAGCGTGAATGTCCAGGTCTTGAAATCAAAAGAACCTCGATTACGAGATTGAAACCCGCTTTCGCCGCTGGCATAGAAAACCCCCGCGGGGGTACTCTTGAAATCAAAAGAACCTCGATTACGAGATTGAAACGGTAAAGTAGCAACAAATTTGCCTGTCTGAACTTGAACTTGAAATCAAAAGAACCTCGATTACGAGATTGAAACATTGGTGTTCCTCTCGGGAACGCGTTGCTCGGGTTCGTCCAACTTGAAATCAAAAGAACCTCGATTACGAGATTGAAACCACAACTATTTTGATATACCAGCGACACCACCATAAACTTGAAATCAAAAGAACCTCGATTACGAGATTGAAACTTGATACTTGCCCTTGATACGAAAGGCGGTATCAACTTGAAATCAAAAGAACCTCGATTACGAGATTGAAACATATACACTTTATCTCCCGAACGCTTCGCGATCACATTACCTTGAAATCAAAAGAACCTCGATTACGAGATTGAAACTTATACGAACAAACACTTTATATGCGGTAATACCCGCTTGAAATCAAAAGAACCTCGATTACGAGATTGAAACACCAGCCCGCCGCCCGCATGCAAATGAGGCACACAGCTTGAAATCAAAAGAACCTCGATTACGAGATTGAAACCTTCTTCCATCCGGCTTGCCTCGCGTTCGGCATGCATTCGGCTTGAAATCAAAAGAACCTCGATTACGAGATTGAAACCGATTAATCGCACGCGGACGACGAGACGGAAGTGCAGCTTGAAATCAAAAGAACCTCGATTACGAGATTGAAACGCTAAAAGAGACTTCGTTGCGACGTGTCGCGTTGTCTTCTTGAAATCAAAAGAACCTCGATTACGAGATTGAAACCACAACCATTTTGATACACCAGCGATACTATCATAAAACTTGAAATCAAAAGAACCTCGATTACGAGATTGAAACTTAGGCTTAATGAAAGGATCAATAAATCGGTAGCATCGGCTTGAAATCAAAAGAACCTCGATTACGAGATTGAAACCTGTTCAATTTGGGCTTCATATGCCTCTTTACCTTCCTTGAAATCAAAAGAACCTCGATTACGAGATTGAAACGTGCTAAATCTATTTTTCGAGGCACTCTATGACCACACTTGAAATCAAAAGAACCTCGATTACGAGATTGAAACTTGTTGTAAGCCCTTGAGACCGCTTTCTTTTACGGACTTGAAATCAAAAGAACCTCGATTACGAGATTGAAACAAAATTAATGGTCAAGAAACTCATTTTCGGTCCATTGACTTGAAATCAAAAGAACCTCGATTACGAGATTGAAACCCTGATGGCTATATGAAATGGTATACTGCGTCTTGGAAAAATCTTGAAATCAAAAGAACCTCGATTACGAGATTGAAACAAACTAATGCCCCTCTTACAGCGGCCGCCGCCACACCTTGAAATCAAAAGAACCTCGATTACGAGATTGAAACTACAACCATTTTGATATATCAGCGACACCACCATAAACTTGAAATCAAAAGAACCTCGATTACGAGATTGAAACGATGCCTACGATGAATGGCGTTCAGAGAAAACCTTGCCTTGAAATCAAAAGAACCTCGATTACGAGATTGAAACGCTTGTTTCCAACCCTTTTTACCTACACAACGACTTTCCCTTGAAATCAAAAGAACCTCGATTACGAGATTGAAACAGACGTTGGATTTCCTCATCCAATACTTTAATCTGTGCTTTCTTGAAATCAAAAGAACCTCGATTACGAGATTGAAACATCCAGTTATCTGATCCAAATTCTGCATAAATCCCGCTTGAAATCAAAAGAACCTCGATTACGAGATTGAAACTCCATCAGCGTAATGGTCATTGTAGATAACACGAAAGCTTGAAATCAAAAGAACCTCGATTACGAGATTGAAACTTGGCTGGTTTACTCGGCGCGCGGCATATGCATTCTTATCTTGAAATCAAAAGAACCTCGATTACGAGATTGAAACAATAGCTGATGTAGGGTGACGCACTCCGCCACATCTGCGCTTGAAATCAAAAGAACCTCGATTACGAGATTGAAACCGAGTTCTGCATCTAACTTAAGGTGCATTTCGTGGCGTCTTGAAATCAAAAGAACCTCGATTACGAGATTGAAACCTGCGTTGCACGGCTTATTGAGATGCCGACGGATGCGGCTTGAAATCAAAAGAACCTCGATTACGAGATTGAAACAATACCTACAAGGCGATCTATACCGGTGAGGAACTCGACTTGAAATCAAAAGAACCTCGATTACGAGAT
Source organism: Candidatus Poribacteria bacterium (assembly GCA_012270875.1). Classification (GTDB taxonomy): domain Bacteria; phylum Poribacteria; class WGA-4E; order WGA-4E; family WGA-3G; genus WGA-3G. Next base: position 2,894 of record JAAXHI010000113.1, read on the forward strand.
TGAAACTTTATCTATGAAGAGTGCATTTTCTCGATTTCTTCTGTACTTGAAATCAAAAGAACCTCGATTACGAGATTGAAACTCAGTTCCGGCAGGTGGTTCAAACCGCGACAACACAGTCTTGAAATCAAAAGAACCTCGATTACGAGATTGAAACGGATAGTCTGCCATCTGCGTCCAGAATTCAGAAGGCTTGAAATCAAAAGAACCTCGATTACGAGATTGAAACGCAACACGGTTGATAAAAGCCGATACGATCCTTATCGTACTTGAAATCAAAAGAACCTCGATTACGAGATTGAAACGAAGTTTTGAAAGTCCGCGGTGAATCATAAGCCAACCCTACTTGAAATCAAAAGAACCTCGATTACGAGATTGAAACTCGATATTCACAAAGGTGCTTGAACCGTCGAGACTGCCTTGAAATCAAAAGAACCTCGATTACGAGATTGAAACATCTTCCCGGATGTCGGCATGGATAGACGGGCATTCTTGAAATCAAAAGAACCTCGATTACGAGATTGAAACGTGCGATTTCGGCCGCTTGCCGTTGCCGTTCCTGTTCCTTGAAATCAAAAGCATCTCGATTACGAGATTGAAACTTGTCAAGTAATAGTCACCGTTCTTTCGGTAACTACTTGAAATCAAAAGCATCTCGATTACGAGATTGAAACGCCATCTCTTTGTACCGCAAACATCCCTATTTGCGTCCTCACTTGAAATCAAAAGCAGCTCGATGTGCGATACAGAGTCATTCAATTGTCCGTTTTTGGTGCTGTCCTTTTCGTAGGTGTTAACACTTCATATATGTTATGTATTAAAACAACCCCAGAAAAATTCGCAGCCTGTCGCAGCATTTCGCTATATCGTGTTGATTTTTCGGGGTTTCTATGCTATACTTTGCAAAACGTCTTTTCAACACTTGGAAACTATAGACATCTATGCCCGAAACACAAGAGACTCAGATAGAACACTTTCCCGACCGGAGCCTCAGACGCTTGCTGCAAGACAAGGAATATGTGCGCGGGTTAATCCAAATTGTCGCACCCGACATCGAAACGTTTCTCGACTTCAGCCAAATCACATACCAGAAAAGAAGTTTTATCTCTGAAGCACTGCGAGAACGCGAGTCAGATGTACTACTGAGTGTCCCGTTTCAAGAAGACACAGATGCCACAGATACCGATGCGCTGCTCGTTTATATCCTCATTGAACATCAATCCACAGTGGATAAAACGATGGGGTTTCGGTTACTGTCCTACATGATGCAGATCTGGGAGGCGCAACGACGGGAATGGGAAACGGCGAAGACTCCGGAAAATGAAAGACGTTTACAGCCGATCCTACCGATCCTGTTTTATACAGGTGATCGTCCATGGACAACACCGGTATCTCTGACGACAATCATGGATGTTCCTGAAATCTTGGAGCGTTTCGTCCCAAGTTTCGATACGCTGTTTTTAGGGGTCAAGGAGACGGAAGCAGAGGCGTTGACGCAATCCGGACATCCGTTGGGCTGGTTGCTCCGTGTGCTTCAAAAGGAGCATGCAGACGAGACGGAGATAAGCGAAGCGTTAGCGGATGCTATGTCGCATATAGCATCAGCAGATGAAGGCTTCGCACCGCAAGTCGCAGAGGCACTCCGATATTTTGTGCAGTTGATATTCCACCGGCGTTCTCTTGACGAGCGCGATGCATTAGTAGACATTATCAGACAACACATTCAAGAGCATAAGGAGCTAGAGACAATGACACAAACAACAGCTGAATTTCTCAGAGAACAAGGCAAAGCGGAAGGCAAAGCGGAAGGCATACAGGACGCAATCCTCAAACTCCTGCAGCTCCAATTCCAGAACGTGCCTGAAACGCTTTCACGTGAAATCCGCAATATCGACAACCTAACACGCCTCGACACACTCTTAGAACAAGCCGTAACCGCGCAAAGTTTAGAGGAAATAGATACGCATTTCTCCTTCGACGCAAACGGAAATGATTGATACGGTGATGACTCGGCGTTACGTGATCCCTATGATACAGTAGCAACCCTCATCTGCTTAACGAGATTTAGACCACGCCGACGTATATCGTGAGCAATCTTCCGCCGCCTCCCAATTACGAGATTGAAACGCTTTCCAACAACCAATAACCAACCTTTTTTCCAATCTCCTCCCTTCCATCAGACAACATTCGTATAAAATGTGCTAAAGAAAGTCAAAAAATATTTGCATTCAATCACTTTTTAGCGTATACTTAATATAATTATACCTTTTTGAGTTTGCTTATCTAATTTTCTAATGTTTATGCTTTCCTATAACGGAGGATCAGAAATGACGACAGAAAACGCCAACACGCCACGCAAAAAATCACCGCTCGAAGAGTTTTTGGCAGAGAGCACCTTGGAAGTCCGTTCAGATTTGAAGCACCTATTCGATACCTTGAAGGGTGATGAACTTCTCGAAGCAGTTATTGAACGGCTCCAACGTTATGCAATTGAAGGATTACATGAGTCTGCTCGCGCGAATTTCAGCAGGTACAAATCACCACACATGATAGGCGCAATCAGGGAAACCATCTCCGAGGAATTAACAGGATGGATCTCACATTTTATCTCAGACGCGCACCGAGAGTTTATCGTCCAGTGTCACGCACGCGGACTCTCTACCGCCGAGGCAGTTTGGACGTTGGTACAGGAAGACAAGACACTGAGTCGCTTGGCAGAGCCAGATGTGATGGGCACAAGCACGCTCCAGAGGGCATTAGTTACACGGTTGGCATATCTGAAACCGGGCACCGCACGGTGGCCCGAAAGGAAATACGGCGCACTCTGGCGCGAGGCGCGGGCACAGCATAAACAGAATATACAGGACAGTCCACTCACATCGCCAATAGAACAGAGCGCACTGTTAGCCAAACATGTGGATTATATTAACGAAACGTTACATGATAAGAATCATGACGTGAAAGATGTCCAATCGTTGACAGATTCACTCATTAAAACCGTAGAGGCACTACAGAAGTTTTCCGCGATTCAACAGCAGATACCGCTTAACGACTCGCCGACACAACTCGTCGCCGTCTTAGAACGGTTAACACTTGCATTGGACACGCCCGACCAATTCGCGCTCGGCAGCGACACTCAGACACTTCTTGAGGTGCTTGAACGGCTCACGCTTGCTTTGAAGGCATCCGATCACAAAGCGATTACGGACAAAACCGAAAGCATACCTACAGATACCGATCAGGACACGCCAGCGTGAAACGATACCGCGCAATTTGTCGAAAATTTCAATGACCACTGGACACCCTTGACTCGCGAAATTTTCATAGCAAATTTCATAGCAGCCTTCATAGCAGCCTTTGATGAAAACCGCCAAAAACCCAGTCGTGATAAGGGTTTATAGCCTTTCGAGAAACATATTGAATTCACAGTTTTGCTATGAAATGCTATGAAATTATAGAGCCTGTCTCTTAACGCTCACTGTAAGGCAAACTAATAACTGACGACTGTTTTTCTAACCGCTGATCGCTGATGACTGACAACTAACAACCATTTCCCCTTGACTGTTTTTGCTAAAGGCGTTATGATTGCCTTATTAGTAATATATGAATGAAAGGGGAGAATTCTTATGCAAGACCTCCAAGAATTGATTACGCAGCAACCCTACACGCAACTCATCACGCCAAAAAGGGTGCTGATTGTGATAGTCAGCATTATAATCCTCGCGTGTTTGGCGACGAGTTTTTATACGGTTGATGCAGACGAAATCGCTGTCGTCCTGATGTTCGGAAAGTCTGTCCGACAAGCCGAACCCGGACTCCACTTCAAATTACCACTCGGTATTGAGCAAGCCATTAACATTCCTGTCCGGAAAGTTTTCAAAGAGGAGTTCGGTTTTCGGACACTGAGAGCAGGTGTGCGTACGCAGTATGACACCCGCGATTTTTCGGACGAATCCCTGCTGCTGACAGGCGACCTGAGTATCGCCGACGTGGAATGGGTGGTGCAGTATAAAATCAAAGATCCCAAAAATTTCCTATTCTCTGTCCGGAATCCGCAGCAGACTTTGCGAGACCTCTCAGAATCAGTCATGAGCCGAGTCGTTGGAGACCGGACTGTGACGGAAGTGCTAACTGTCGGTCGTATCGAGATTGCTGCAGAAGTTGAACAACATCTACAACAACTGCTCGATCTGTATCAGACGGGTTTAGATGTAGCGACAGTGACCTTGCAAGATGTCAATCCACCGGAAACGGTGAAAACAGCGTTTAACGCCGTTAACGAGGCGAAGCAGGAGAAGGAGCGTTTGATCAATGAAGCGTGGCGCGATTACAACCAATCTGTCCCGAAAGCGAAAGGGTTGGCGGCACAACAGATTTCGGAGGCACAAGGTTACGCACTCAAACGCGTGAACGAAGCGCAAGGCGATGCCGATCGGTTCAAGGCGATTCGCTCAGAGTATCAAAAGGCGAAAGAGGTCACCCGTCGCCGTCTCTATCTCGAAGCGATGCAACAAATTTTGCCGCAGGTCAAAGAGATTTATGTGATTGACAATCAAACCAATTCACCTATCCCATTTCTGCAACTCAAGGAATGAAAACCGTAAGGTCAAATTAGAAGTCGGTGAAGAAGTGTTCGTTATTCTTCAAACCCACCTCACCGAACCGCAAAGAAAAATAATTCAGAGGGCATTGAAACCCGTAGCCTGTAATGTAATGGAAGGCGGATATACGAAGAAGCACGTTATTCTTCAAACCCACCTCACCGAACCGCAAGGAAAATTAAAAAAATGAAATCGAAAAAGATACTAATACCGGTGATTATCATCGCAATTTTAGCACTGCTTGTTGCTTCCGGGCTGTTCTACACCGTCCATGAAGGTGAGCAGGTCGTTATTACCGAATTCGGTCGTCCTGTCGGGCAGCCTATCGTCACCGCTGGACTCAAAATGAAGACCCCATTTATTCAGCAGGTGCATCGCTTTGAGAAACGGGTACTTGAATGGGACGGGTCCCCGAACCAGATTCCGACAAAAGACAAGCGGTTCATCTGGCTTGATACGACAGCACGGTGGCGTATTAAAGACGCTCTCAAATTCTATCAAGCACTCGGCACAGAACAGTTTGCACAATCCCGCTTGGATGATGTTATCGATTCCGCAGCGCGGGATTTGGTGACAGCGCAACTCTTGATTGAAGTCGTCCGAGATTCAAATCGCGTCTTAAGCCTCGATCTGGAAGTACTCGAAGGAGAAGAGGGACAATCCGGTGAACCGTTGGAAGAGATTCAGGTCGGTAGGGAACAGATTACACGCAAGATCCTTGAGAAGGTCCAAGAGACCGTTCCGCAATTCGGCATTGAACTCGTCGATGTCCAGATAAAACGGATTAACTATGTAGACGAAGTCCGCAAGAAAGTCTTTGACCAGATGATTTCGGAACGGCAACGTATCTCTGAGAAATACAAATCCGAGGGTGAAGGTGAAGCCGCTGACATCAAGGGGCAGAAACAGAAGGAGTTAGAACGGATTCAGTCGGAAGCCTATAAGCAAGCCGAACAGATTAAGGGTGATGCGGANNGCTCAGCCACTGTATCGCTGTTAACGCGTAGGTTGGGTAGAACGGAACTGAGAGGGTAGAGGTCGGTGTTTCAAACACACTTCAAATCTAATACACTGCCATATTCTTCAAGAATCCAGTGAAACCCAACTTCCGTTGTCAAAGGATCGGTCGTCAGTTTTCAGAGGAATAGTTGTCAACTGAAAGATTTTTCATGCCGCGCAGTGTGAGTAAAACGGTCAATAACTTTAGCACACTTCTCAACTTTAGATACACTCGCAAACTTCCTGACCGCTGATGGAAACCTCTTAACTCTCACTGCGAGGCAAACTGATAACTGACAACTGACGCTAATCTATTTCCCATTCTTTCAAACCGAGGGGTACAGGTTCAGGACGCTCCGTAGTGCTTTCAATGACGACGTGTTCGCCGGTTTCAGAGGATTTGTCAAAGGCACACATCACCTCCAGCACGTGATATGCCAACGCGCCATTCGCACGGTGCGTCCGTCCTGAACGGATTGCCGATGCCATGTCAATGGCACCAATCATCCGAGCGTTGTTTGGAAAAGGGATTTCCTGCGCTTCCCAATCGCCACCTGCCGGACAGACATTCACGGGACCGCCGAATCCGTTTGGATCGGGGACAGTCATTGAACCGGTTTCACCGTAGATTTCGATGCAGGGCAAACTCTGTCGCCACATATCAAAACTCATGATTGTCGTGACAATCGTCCCATTTTCAAACTCCAGCACGCCTGTTAGATGTGTTGTGATATGAACCGGAATTCGCATGCCATGCAACGCTTGACTCGTTGCGACGCGTTCCTCAAATCCTTTGGTCGTAATCGCTGCGACACGCTTAACGGGACCGAGGATATTGACGAGTGCAGTCACATAGTAGGGTCCCATATCCAGCATCGGGCCACCGCCGATGTCATAAAAAAAGGCGGGATTCGGATGCCAACCTTCGGGTCCATGTCCGCACATAAACGCCGTGCCAGCGATCGGTCTACCAATCTTGCCTGAATCCAGCACCTGCCGCGAGGTCTGGATACCTGCGCCGAGAAACGTATCGGGTGCACAACCCACCTGAAGCCCTTTCTCGGCAGCGGTTTCGATGAGTTGTTTTCCACTTTCGGTGTCAACACCGAGCGGCTTTTCGCTGTAGACGTGTTTGCCTGCTTCCAAGACTTGGAGTCCGACATCCACGTGAGCCCGAGGAATGGTGAGGTTCACGACGAGTTCAATCTCATCGTCCGCGAGTAACTCGTCAACAGTACATGCCTCACAGTTATATTTCTCGGCTTGTGCTTGAGCGGATTCCATTCGGAGGTCAGCACAGGCTTTGATCTCCAAGATGTCGGTTCTTCGCGCGCCTTCAAAATAGGCACTGCTGATCGTGCCACAGCCAATAATCCCGATCTTCATTATGTTATATTTGCCTTTCAGATACTTTAAGTACAGGTTCGACTTGTAGGAGGGATCCCCGAATCCCGACTGGTGGCTACATAATAAGTATAGGACTTACGCAAAAAGCAGCAATTTCGATATCTTTACCCCCTAAATCCCCTTATCAGGGGGACTTTAAGAGGCAATACGTAAGTCCTACAAAAAATATATGCCGTCCTCACATAATGTTAGTCAGCCGCTTCATTCTTTTCATCAGATGCGATATGGAGTTGGTGTCCCTGTTCCTTGAATTCCTCACTCTTTTCCGCCATACCTTCCGCGACTGCCTCCTCAGCAGTGATCCCCTTCTGCTCCGCATACTTACGGATGTCTTCCGTGATTTTCATTGAGCAGAAATGCGGACCACACATCGAACAGAAATGAACGGTTTTCGCCGATTCGCTCGGTAGGGTCTCGTCGTGATATTCACGGGCGGTTTCGGGGTCAAGACTGAGATTAAACTGATCTTCCCAACGGAACTCAAAGCGCGCCTTCGACAACACATTGTCGCGTTCCTGTGCACCCGGATGTCCCTTCGCGAGGTCAGCGGCATGTGCAGCGATTTTATAGGTAATCACGCCTTCTTTCACATCGTCTCTGTTCGGCAATCCGAGGTGTTCTTTCGGTGTCACGTAACAGAGCATCGCACAGCCGAACCAGCCAATCATCGCTGCGCCGATACCGCTGGTGATATGGTCATAACCGGGAGCGATGTCGGTCGTCAACGGACCGAGCGTATAAAATGGTGCTTCGTCGCAATGTTTCAGCTGCAGATCCATGTTTTCCTTAATCAGATGCATCGGGATATGTCCGGGACCTTCAATCATCACTTGGCAGTCGTGTTCCCACGCGATCTGGGTAAGTTCACCGAGTGTCTCTAATTCCGCGAATTGTGCCTCATCGTTCGCGTCGGGAATCGCACCGGGACGCAAGCCGTCGCCGAGGGAGAAGGAGACATCGTAAGCACGCATAATCTCACAAATTTCGGGGAAATGCGTGTAGAGGAAACTTTCTTGATGGTGTGACAGACACCATTTTGCCATGATACTGCCACCCCGCGAGACGATACCACAGGAGCGGTTCGCTGTCAGCGGGATATAAGCGAGACGGACACCCGCATGAATCGTAAAGTAATCAACGCCTTGTTCGGCTTGTTCGATGAGTGTATCGCGATACACCTCCCAACTCAGTTCCTCCGCTTTGCCACCGACCTTCTCCAGTGCCTGATAGATCGGTACTGTACCTATCGGGACAGGCGAATTGCGGAGAATCCATTCACGGGTTTCGTGGATGTTTTTACCGGTTGAGAGATCCATCACCGTATCGGTTCCCCATTTCGTTGCCCACCGCATCTTTTCGACCTCTTCCTCAATCGAAGAAGCGACGGCAGAGTTACCGATGTTCGCGTTGATCTTCACGAGAAAGTTTCTACCGATAATCATCGGTTCGCTTTCTGGGTGATTGATGTTCGCGGGAATAATCGCCCGACCGCGTGCGACCTCGTCTCGGACAAACTCTGGCGTAATATATTCAGGGATAAACGCGCCGAACGTTTCACCCGGATGTTGATGGTTCAACTGATTGCGCGTCCGATAGTCTCCTTGAATCGCTTCATACGCCTGCGCTCTACCGAGATTCTCGCGAATCGCGATATATTCCATCTCAGGTGTCACGATCCCACGCTTCGCATAAGCCATCTGCGTGACAGCCTCACCGTTCTTCGCGCGCAGCGGTTTCCGTTTCAGTCCTGGGTAGTTCTTCAATCCACCTTTTGACTCCGATCGCATACGGGCATATTGTTCATGTCCTTTGGTGAGATAGCCGTTGTCCTGCGGTTGGATCTCGCGTCCGTCGTATGTTTCAACATCGTCGCGCCCCAGAATCCAGTCGCTTCGTATCGCTGGCAGCCCGGATTCCACATCACACACTTGCGAGTCGTCGCCCCATGCGCCGCTGGTGTCGTAAACGCGCAGGGGTGCGTTCTCCTCAACCGCTCCATCAGCGACCTGTGTCGGGGTGAGCGTAATCTCACGGAAAGGGACGCGGATATCAGGGTGCACGTTCCCGGAAACGTACACTTTTCTACTCTTAGGAAAGAACCCTTCAGTTTTAGCACTCATAAGATTAACCTCCAATAGCCTTATCGTCGTTCTGTTTGCCTTAGTGTTAATTGTCTGTACATCTGTTGCAAGCCATTCTGCGGCGTGACTTTTCACACCGTCCGTAATATATTTCGCTTCAGTAAGAAAGGTAAGTCTCTATTCTGCTTAACATACTAACACAAATTCTACATTTTCGCAAGTCGCATGAGAAAGGGGGTCGGTGCCTCCGTCAAAAAGGAGGTCGAACTACCGCAACACTTAATTAAACTTAACGGGCATTCGATTATGAGAAAAAAAACAATTGACAGACTATATATCTGTTGCTATGATTAAATCACAACTAATACAAAATGGGTTACCGGTGCAACGAAGCATCGGCTAACCGAGACCAATACCTTAACAGTACCTCGGAATGGAGAAAATAGCATGGGAAACCGGATTGAAATCGGTAACCTCAGAATAGATGAAAATTTGCACGCCTTGGTCCGAGATGAAATCGCCCCCGGCACGGGGATAGCATCAGATACCTTCTGGAAAGCCTTTGGCGATATTGTCGCTGCATTTGCCCCGGAAAACAAAAGCCTCTTGGAAAAACGGGACACGCTCCAGGAACAGATCGACGCATGGCATCTGGCGCGGAATGAAGATGAACCGTTGGACGGTGAAGCGTATAAGGCATTTCTTACAGACATAGGCTACTTGCTCCCTGAAGGGCGAGATTTTACTGTGATTACCGAGGATGTTGACATAGAGATTTCGCTCATCTCAGGTCCGCAATTGGTTGTGCCGACCGATAATGCCCGCTATGCGCTCAATGCCGCGAACGCGCGCTGGGGCAGCCTCTACGATGCACTCTACGGCACCGATGTGATTGACGAATCCGACGGCGCAACGCGAAGTGCTACCTATAACGCCGTCCGAGGTGCGAAAGTCATCGCGTACACCGAGCAGTTTTTAGATGAAATGACGGGGCTTGAATCTGGGAGTTATTCTGACGTTACGCAATTTTCCCTCAAAGCCGTTCACGGTGAGCAACAGTTACACGCAACGCTCAGCGATGGCAGCGAGGTCGCCTTAGCAGATCCGACTAAATTCGTCGGTTTTACGCAAGACAACGGCGAACTCAGCACTATTCTACTGCGTAACCACGGACTTCACATCGAGATACAGATAGACCGAGAACATCCCGTCGGCAAGGCGCATCCTGCCGGTGTATTCGACGTTATCTTGGAGTCCGCAATCACAACGATCCAGGATTGCGAAGATTCTGTTGCTGCAGTGGACGCAGCGGACAAGGTGCAGGTCTATAGCAACTGGAACGGGATCATGAAAGGGACGCTGGAGACGACGTTTGAGAAAAACGGGGAAATGCTGACCCGCCGACTCGAACCCGATAAGACATTTACCGCACCCGATGGCAGTACAGTGACGTTACCCGGCAGGAGCCTGCTCCTGATTCGGAACGTTGGACTCCACATGTACACGGATGCCGTCACGACAGCAGCGGGTGACGAGATTCCTGAAGGGATCCTTGATGCCATGGTAACGAGTTTCGCCGCGATGCATGACCTACAAGGTAAAGGTCCCCACACCAATAGCAAAACGGGCAGCATCTATATCGTCAAGCCGAAGTTCCACGGTCCCGAAGAAGTCGATATGACGATTCGGCTGTTTGAGTGGATAGAGTCTGCGCTCGGACTCCCGACGAATACTATTAAAATCGGGATTATGGATGAAGAACGGCGGACGACCGTCAACCTTAAAGAGGCGATTCGGGTGGCGAGGGAACGACTCGTCTTTATTAATACCGGATTTTTGGATAGAACCGGTGATGAAATCCATACGAGCATGGAAGCCGGACCGATGGTCCCCAAAATGGACATCCGCAACGAACCGTGGATGCTCGCTTATGAAGATTGGAACGTCGATATGGGGATCGAAACGGGGTTACTCGGCACCGCACAGATTGGCAAAGGGATGTGGACGAAACCCGACCAGATGGCTGAGATGGTGGAGACGAAGGTAAATCATCCGTTAGCAGGGGCGACAACGGCATGGGTGCCATCGCCGACAGCCGCAACGCTGCACGCCATGCACTACCACCGCGTTGATGTTGGGAACTGGATAAAGGAGTTGTCCGCAAGGCAACGCGCCAACTTGACGGATCTGTTGACACCGCCACTGTTAAAAGAACGCGAGTTGCAAGCCGATGAGATTCAGCGCGAATTGGATAACAACGCGCAGGGGATTTTAGGGTACGTCGTGCGGTGGGTAGACCAAGGTATCGGCTGCTCAAAGATACCCGATATTAACAACATCGGTTTGATGGAAGATCGGGCGACCCTACGGATTTCGAGTCAGCATATCGCAAATTGGTTCCACCACGGGATCGTTACGAAGGAACAGGTAACCGAGACGTTCCAGCGGATGGCGAAGATCGTTGACGAACAGAACGCCGGGGACCCGAATTATCGAGACATGTCGCCAGATTATGACCAGAGTGTCGCATTTCAGGCAGCATTGGACTTGGTTTTTAAAGGGTGCGAACTGCCGAACGGGTATACGGAGTTTGTTTTACATCCGCGCCGACAAGAAGTTAAGGCAGGCGGTTAACGAAATGATGGGATAGTGAAAGAATGAAAGAAGGGAAGGATGGAAAATACCACCTTCCCTTTTTCTTTTTTATTATGAATCCAATCTATAAAATTTAATGGCATTGTCGCGAAAGAGGTTACGCAACTCTTCGGCGGAGCAGCCGGATACAGCGTCCTGTAATGTCTGCACCCACCGCGGATAATCGCTGGCTTGTGTAGAGACGGGCCAATCGCTGCCGTATATAACACGATCAAAACCGAAGCAAGTGATGACGTGTTCAATATACGGCTGTAGGTCAGTAGGTGTCCACGCCTCAAGGTCAGCCTCCGTTACCACTCCTGATATTTTACAATGAACATTCGGGAACGACGCGAGCGTCTGGATCTCCTGTTTCCACGGGTCAAAAAGTTGGTTCTTGATGTCGGGTTTGCCGATATGGTCCAAGATGAATTGGACATGTGGGCACTGTTCCACTAACCGGATTGTGTTGGCAAGTTGCGGGTGGAAGATACAGAGGTCGAAACTTAATCCGTAGCGAGAAAGCACTTTGACACCGCTTACAAAGTCGGGTTGGACGCAGAAGTCTACGTTTTCGGATTGAATAAGTCGGCGAATCCCTTTGACGAGTGGATTTTCTGCCAATTTTTCGATGAAAGGTGCTACCTGTCCGCCTTCCTCAAGGGGTGCCCAGGCAACGATACCTTGAATTCGGGGTTCTATCCTTGTTGCGAGATCGGTAACCCACGCCGTCTCTTTCAAACCGTCATCGGGGTGTGTGTCACACTGGACAAAAACGATGGACTCGATTTCTAATTCACCGTACGCTTCGATGTAATCTTTAAGGAGATAAGGTCTGTTGAGTGTAGGGACTTCCGCAAGCCACGGGTACCTCAATTGTTCAGGGTGCCATAGATGAACATGTGTATCAACAATCGGAAACTTCTCCATTACGTCGCTCCTCTATTGTATCAAGTTTCCGAGTATTCTAAGACTTCTCTTTGGGATTGTCAAGTATTAAAAAATTGACATCCACAACAAGAACATGTATAATACTTTAGCGTTGCGATAAAGGCTTTTTCTCTTTTTCACATTTGAATTTGCAGGACCCCACTACAACTGTGCTTTTTCCCTTTCAGAGGACTTGATTATGAGTCAGAAGAATCCGATAAATTCAAAACTTCAAAAGTGGCGTGAATGGATGGAGGTTATTGAGCCAGAGATTCGGTTACTGCTTCGGGATGCCAGAGTGTTCTGGGAAATCCGAATCATTATCCACGGGCATCAACGTACCCAAGACTTCCACTACGGATACCTTGAACGCTCGTATCTTGATCATGTGATCGTCAGCCTGCGTCGTCAAATTAAGCCGTATAAAGGGCGTATCTCCTTTGTAGGGTTACTCCATGAGATTGCTGAAAATCCCCAAGAGTTGTCTGACATCTCTTTTGATTCTGTCCGTTCAGATTCAAATGATATGCCCGACTCCGCTTCATGCTCAGATGTTATAGGCGCGCGTATTTGTCCAGAGATGGTAACCGAAGACATAGCACAACTTATATTAACATTAGAAGCGTGCGAAACGTTTGTTGATGAACGGCTTGCCTACTTAGAAAAGCATGAAGTGAAAACTGCACCAGCGTTCAAGGAATTCAAGGACTGTTTGAAATTGTTAGATAAAACGTACGTGAAATACCACGCGCTGTTTTATGGAGATGGATTAAAGACATTGCAGCCGCCCCGTCAAGCAGGAACTCTCAAAGGACTTATCAAGATCGCTGACGATTTTGACGCTGATCTCCCAGAATTTAGGGAGTATATGTAGTGAGATACCTGCTCGATACACATACGCTGCTTTGGTTTATTGCTGAAGACAAAAAACATGGAGGAGTAAAATATGTCAAAGAAATCTCGAATCGTTATGGTAGCAGGAAGCGCAAGTCATGGTGGGGGTTCGCATGAGCATCCCGCAGGGTGTGCCCTCTTCGCAGACCTATTGAACAAAAATGTTGACGGTGTGGAAGCCGTCGTCTCTCAAGGATGGCCCGAAGACCCAGCAACTTTCGCAGATACAGATGCAATTATTGTATATTCAGATGGTGGCGCAGGACACCTCAGCATTCCACACATCGAACAAATCTCTGAACTGGCGAAGCAAGGCATAGGCATCGCTATGTTGCATTACGCAGTCGAAGTGCCGAAGGGTGAACCCGGAGACCGCTTCTTGGACTGGATCGGTGGGTACTTTGAGACACACCTCTCCGTCAATCCGTATTGGACGGCAACGTTTACTGGGTTTCCTGAACACCCGATAACGCAGGGGTTAGAACCGTTCTCACTCGAAGACGAATGGTATTATCACATGCGGTTTCGTGAGAATATGGAAGGCGTAACACCGCTGTTGAGCGCGATCGCACCTGAATCAACACTCGAAAGACCCGATGGACCGCATAGTGGTAACCCACACGTCCGCGCATCCGTCGCGAACGGTGAACCGCAACATTTGGCGTGGTGTGTAGAGCGTCCGGATGGGGGTCGCGGTTTCGGATTCACTGGCGGACATCTCCATAAGAATTGGGCAGATGATCAAATCCGTAAACTCATCCTCAACGCTATTGCATGGACAGCCAAACTGGACATCCCTGATGGTGGCATCTCGACACCGACACCGACGGAATCGGAGTTGGACGCGTATCTGTAGTTGTGGTGGTATTCTACGGGTGCGGTTAAAACCGCACCTACCGGCTGAGGAGACAGAAGATGGATCAAGAGATACAAGATTATCTGTTCGACTTACAAGGCTATCTGATCTTAGAGAACGCCATCTCAGAAGACGACCTTGATAAGATGAACGCGTGGATTGATGCACATTCGGAGTACGTCGAACAACCTTGGGAAGAAAACACAGAGGATAAACGGATTCCACGTTGGATCGGCAACATTGAGACCCATACGTACAACATCGAGAACGGCGTGAATTTTCAGAATATCATTGAAGGTGGCGAAGTTTTTCGGAAGTTGATTGACCATCCAGCATGGGTCGGTCTGGTTCGGAAATACATCCACGAAGTCAATGGGCTTTCGATTCACGAGAACTTTCTCAATGTCCGCGGTCCCGGTGGGTTTATTCATATCCATTGTGGTGGACACGTCCCTTTGAGTTACTTGACATTCCGGCAGGAAAACACAGGCGAATGGATGGTAGGGCAGATTAACGTCCTCATGGCACTTAACGATATTGGACCCGGAGATGGCGCACCTGTCCTCGTGCCGGGGAGCCATAAATGCACAGAGATTCACCCACGCTTGAAGCACGACGGGAAAGGCTTGGTTTATGACGGCATAAGCGGAAAACCCGCTGGAACCGCCTTTGGCACACAAGAGATCTATCTCAAGGCAGGCGATGTCGTGATGTTCACAGATGCGATTACACACGGCTCCGCAGAACGGACGAATGAGGGGTATCGCAGATCAATCGTCTATCGCTACTCGCCGAGATACGTCCGTGAGCGGTTCGACTACCCGCATTCAGACGAGTTGTTAGCATGTTTAACCGCCGACCAACGGAAAATTATCCAACCAACGTCGATGCGCCGTCCACCGCAGGTTGTGTGATTTGGCGGTGTCGCATGTGACCTCTGTCTGCCTTGATTTCATAGGTTAAAATCGGATATAATAGAGAGCGTTAAAGGAGTTTTTTTCCGTCAAGAAACAGAGATCTCCATTCTTATCAACGCGGCAAGATTGGATAAGCGTGGAGATTTTCACCTTATTTGTTTTAACGGAGGACTTACGCATTCCTTCTTAAAGTCCCCCTGATAAGGGGGATTTAGGGGGTTTATAACATAATTTATAACATAAAAAATATCACTTTTGCGTAAGTCCTGTTAACGATTATTTATCCGATTATCGTATGGCGATATGAGACCGGTAAAGCACAAGAGACGATGGAAACAGTGTTTATCACAGTGCGGCATGTTTCTGCTGCGATACTGCCTATGATTGTGGTGATTGTAGGCACATTTGAACTAATAGGTGAAATTATGATTAGATTGACAAGTCTGATAGAAAAAATGAGAGCCGAAGGGTTTGCTGAAGGCAAAGCTGAAGCGATTGCCGAATTCCGTCGGTATTTCGCATGGGAGCGGCGGAGAGATAAGGCAGCTGTGAATAACCAACCCTTCGACGAGCCTCCACCACCGAAACCCGAAGGTTATCCTGAAGAGTAAACAACTGACTTCTCTGGTAACGCAGGCGTATTTATAAGGAGGTTCATGATGCGAAAAGTTGACTTACAAAAACAGGCAGTTACGTTAATCAGACAACTTTCTACTGAAAAACTCAAATCTGCTGTTGATTATCTCGTTTATCTTCAGAACGCAGAAACGCGAAAAGTCTCTCCTGATCACGAAGTTCCCTCACAAGATCTTGGAACGGCGATCCACGAAATGTTCAAACCTTTTGGCGGAGTGGAACTTGAGATACCTCCTCGGGAACCAATGCGCGAACCGCCTCGCTTTGACTAAAATACCAATTATGATTGTTCTCGATACTAATGTCGTCTCGGAGCTCATGCGGGACAGTCCACCACAGGCGGTTCGCGCTTGGTTTCGTGCCCAGTCTGCAAGCAGCTTGTTCGTGACAACTGTCACTGAAGCGGAAATTTTAACCGGTATAGCACTCTTGCCTCATGGAAGGCGACAGCGGGGTCTTTCAGAGGCTGCTGCCCGCGTATTTGCTGTGTTATTCGCCGGACGTATCCTGGTTTTTGATAGTGATGCAGCGAACATTTATGCCGAAATTTTCGCTCAACGACACGCAGCCGGTAGACCGATAAGCCAAGCCGATTGTCAGATTGCTGCGATCGCTCGTTCCCGAGAAGCATCTATCGCAACGCGAAACATTACAGATTTTGAAGGGGTTGGGGTTGAACTTATTGATCCATGGGCACATCTATAACCAGTTTCCACAATAAGATACTGCAGTGTTGATCGTTGAAGAGTTTGATAAACTATGGGAAAACCGGAAAAAACGCTTTGGGGCGGACGTTTTAGCACAAGCCTCACCACAGAAACAATAGCTTTCACACACTCCATTGAAGCCGATACGCGCCTCATCGGATACGACATCTGGGGCAGCCAAGCGCACGCGATTATGCTTGCCCGACAAAAGATCATCTCCGATGCCGACCTACAAGAGATTTTACGCTGGCTCCAGAAAGCAGCGGAAGATTTTCAAAACGGCGATTTTACGCTTGATCCGAATAAAGAAGATGTCCACATGAACGTCGAATCATATCTGATTGAGAACGCCGGACGTGAATTCGGCGGTAAACTCCACACAGCGCGCTCCCGCAACGATCAGGTACTTGTAGATGCACACCTCTATACCCGTGATGAGATTCTCAATATTCAACAGGGTCTCTCCACGTTATGCGAAGCGTTCTTACAGATTGCAAAAGCACACGCCGACACTGTAATGCCGGGTTACACGCATACACAACACGCGCAGCCGATCAGTCTCGGTTTCTGGGCGACGGCTTACGTGAGCATGTTCCTACGGGATCAGAAACGCTTGCAATCCGCTTATACACTCGCCAATATGAACCCCCTCGGCGCGTGTGCCTTGGCTGGCACGACCTTCCCGATTGACCGCGAACTCACAACAAAACTGCTCGGTTTCGACGCACCACATGAACATGCCCTTGACGTTATTAGCAGCCGAGATTTTATCGCAGAGACACTTTTCGCGTTATCGCTTGTGATGGCGAACCTCTCACGGATTAGCGAAGAACTCATTTATTGGACGACTTATGAATTTGGGATGGCAGTACTTGACGATGCTTACAGTTTCGGGAGTTCCATCATGCCCCAGAAGAAGAACCCGGACATTGCCGAACTCACGCGCGGACGCACCGGACGCGTCTATGGAGCGTTACTCGACCTGTTGACGAATCTCAAAGGGTTGCCGATGGGGTATAACCGTGATTTCCAAGAGGATAAACCGCCGTTGTGGGAAGCGTTTGATGTTGTGAAGGCGTGCCTCGGTCTACTACCCGAACTCCTCAAGACGACAGATTTCAAGACGGAACGGATGGCTGAATTGGCGAATGCAAACTTCGCGACCGCAACGGAGTTAGCGAACTATCTCGTTAAAGCACATGAGATCAGTTTTCGAGAGTGCCACGAGATTGTTGGGTGGCTTGTCGGGGAACTGGTAGCACAAGAAAAAACTTTCTCGGATTGGGAACTCACACAAAATCTCTTGAAACAGAAAAAGGTTGATATACCGATTTCACAACTCAAACAGATTTTGGATGCAGAATTAGCGATTCAGAACAACCAAAGCCTCGGTGGCACGTCCCCCGCGGAAGTGCGTCGGATGATAGATAACTTTGAAGCACAACTCAATGAGATTGCACAGCATATCTATAATTGCCAGACACAAATTGAGGACGCACACAAAGAAACTTTGCGAATAGTTGATGAGGTTTTAGAGAAACCGGCAGAATAATCGTAAAGGAGCTTCAAAATGACACGTAAAGAAGCACTTGAGATTTTAGGATTAGATGCAGACGCGTCATTAGAAGATGCAAGGAAGGTTTATCGGGCGTTAGTGAAAACCTACCATCCTGATAAAAACACAGCGTCTAATGCCTCTGTGATGTTTCGAATAATCCAAGATGCATGGGAAGTTATTCAGAACATTGCAGAAGAACAACGTGCCGCGGCAGATATAAAACAACAGCAATCTGCACAAGAAGCTGCATATGAAGCTGCCCAGAGATATAGGGATGAAGAACGGTATGGATATAGAAAGGCAGAAGAAGAAAGAAAAAAACGAGAAGCAGAAGAAGCTGCAAATAGAAAGGCAGAAGAAAAAAGAAAACGCGCCGAGGAGGAACGTCAACGAGTTGAAGCACGGGCTGCACAAGCTGAAGAAATCCGTAGGGATAAAAAAGAAAAAAAGACCGAAAAAGTGATTAAACGTTTTTGTTATCTTGGATGGTTTATATTAACATTGGTAAGTGCCCTACGAATTATCAATGACCAAAATACGGTCCACTTAATTAACATATTTTACAGTATTTCCATTGTATGCCTTGGAACCATAGGTTATGGTTGGTTGACGGGATGGTTAATTATCAAATGTAGAAAAAAATGGTTTTTCAAAAAGGGAAAAGAAGACAATATTGAAGTAAAGATCCTTTTCCGTTCTTGTTTAGCATGGTTCATATTTGGTATTGTTTGTACATGGTGGGGAATTTATAAATCAGAAATCTCAGATCTGATATTTGGTTTGCAATTAGATGATCCACTTGCTCCGCAGTGGTATGATAGTCAATTTAATAAATTCCTACTTTTTATGTTATACTAAAGTTTGGACAATATTA
>JAAXHI010000145.1 GCA_012270875.1 Candidatus Poribacteria bacterium
TATGAAAACCAAACACCTGCTCTATCTGACGCTACTTCTCTATAGTCTCCTCTTAGTATACACAAGCGCCGCAGATGCCCAAGACGTGCACGCCTGCCTCATTCTGATGGGAAATGATACCGATCGGGTCTATAGGGCTTCTGTGGACATAAATCAGGCAGCGATGATCGGGTTGATGCAACTCGTCTCACGCAACGCTGACGTACACATGACGCTCATGAAGTCCGAACCGGGCCTCAGTGGCGAAGTGACGCATACACACCTCGTGAAAATGGAGACGAAGGCGCGGCACTCGGCAGACCAACTCGGCGTTATTAAACTCGCCCAAGTCACCGAGTGGATTCGGAACCTGAAAGTCGGTGCCTCGGATACCATCTTCATCTATTTCAACGGACACGGCAAGACGGATAGATACGGCACGCATCAACTCATCTTTGACAAAAAAAGGGGCAAGATGCTTGCGCGGGATGTCGTTCTGGAGGCGTTACGGGAGAAACCGTGCCGCCTGAAACTGCTCATCACCGATACCTGTAGCACAGTCGCAGGCGGCACAAACCCCGCAGGCGGAGTTAGACTCGCGCAGTATGGCAGCCCTGAAGCCAAACCCCAATTCTATGCCAAGAACCTCTTCCTTGAACATATCGGTATCCTTGACATCACGGCGACTTCGCCCGAAATCCGCACGGTGAGCGACACGGATGAGGCATACGGAGATGAGAAGGTGGGTGGGTTTTTTACCTATGCACTGACGAGTGCGCTGGTGCCGGATGCGGATAGCAGCGGCGATGACTTTCTTTCGTGGGAGGAGGCCTTCGCTGCAACCGAAGCAGGGGTGAAACGGCTCTGTGAGGCCCATCCGCTGTTCAAAGCTCAAAATATCATCCAGCGGCCTGTTGCCCATGGGAAGTTCCCAAAGCCTGCGGAACTCGCCACGGATCCTTTTGCGGAGATGGTGCTCATCCCCGCTGGCGAGTTCCAGATGGGCAGTAATGATTATTATGACGACGAAAAGCCGGTGCATACCGTGTATGTGGATGCATTCTACATGGATAAATATGAGGTGACGAATGCGCAATATAAGCAATTCTTAGATGCCAACCCGCAGTGGCGAAAAGACCGCATTCAGGACAGGTTCCACAGTCACTATCTCGAATACTGGGACGGGAATACCTACCCGCGTGGGAAAGCGGATCATCCTGTTGTTTATGTGAGTTGGTATGCGGCGATGGCTTACGCGGAGTGGGCGGGTAAGCGTCTGCCAACAGAAGCGGAGTGGGAGAAGGCTGCGCGTGGGGGGTTAGTCGGTAAAAAGTATCCACACGGGAATACGCTAACGGCACGAGATGCTAACTATGGCGATCCTTCTGGAACTACCACGCCTGTGGGAAGTTACCCTGCGAATGGGTATGGTCTGTATGACATGTCTGGTAATGTGTGGGAGTGGTGCTTGGACGAGTATAATGGGGGCTTCTATGCGATTTCGCCTGCTCGGAACCCGTTGTCAGGATCGAACAGCATTCAGTGGTTATTAGATAACTATACAG
>JAAXHI010000156.1 GCA_012270875.1 Candidatus Poribacteria bacterium
AGAGTGAAAACGACAGCTTTTGAAAGAATATTTCTCTTTGGGAGGATTTGGTGGTCCTGAAAGGACCGAGTTTTGTTGGTACGGTAAACTGTAGCAGTTTACTTGGAGCTGGTGTACTTGGTCACGGCCTTGGTTCCCTCGGATACGGCGTGCTTGGCCAACTCACCGGGCAGGAGGAGACGGACAGCGGTCTGGATCTCTCTGCTGGTGATGGTGGACCTTCTGTTGTAGTGGGCCAGACGGGAGGCCTCAGCGGCGATACGCTCGAAGATGTCATTCACGAAGGAGTTCATGATAGACATGGCCTTGCTGGATACACCAGTGTCAGGGTGGACCTGCTTGAGGACCTTGTAGATGTAGATGGAGTAAGACTCCCTCCTCCTCCTTTTCCTCTTCTTGTCTCCGGTACGTGCGGCCTTTGCCTTAGAGGCGGCCTTCTTTGCTCCCTTGGATGCAGTTTTGGGTGGCATGTTGCTTCGCTGACGGCTAGGCAATGAATGAGGGCTCTCACCGGCCGCTTTCCTTTTATATCAGCCGAGGGGAGTTGAAGACACCAAACGAGACCCGGATGGAAATTTTCTGGGTCACGGTGACCCAGATACACTTTTTCCCTGTTTTTAGCGTAGTAATGAATCGAACTTGAAAGAATTATTTTAGGACCATCTCCTTTTATCAAATGCCGTGTGTATTCAGTGAAAAAAGTAGGAATTTATGTCAATTTTAGCCATTTTTATGCGTTTTACCAGTTTTCCCATAGACACCAATGTTAACTTCAACCCTTGAAATGGTCCTGAAAGGAGCAAGTTTACCACTGTTTCGATATAAAATCAACAAATTCCAACTAAAATAAACTATTCTAGACCATTTTTAGTGAAATTAATTCATTTTAGGACCATTTTATAAGGGGTACAAATTCTGTGCAAAACTGACTTGAAAATCGGATTGAAGACACCTTCCCCGGCAAATGGAGGCCTCTGATTGGCTGACGCGTTCAATGGGCTTTGGCCGCCTGATATAAAAGGGAAAGATTGCTTTCTGCCCAGCATTCATTTTCTAAGTGTCAACGCTTCGAAATGGCCCGTACAAAGCAGACTGCCCGTAAATCTACAGGAGGAAAGGCTCCTCGCAAACAGTTGGCTACCAAGGCCGCCCGTAAGAGCGCCCCAGCCACCGGAGGAGTGAAGAAGCCCCACAGATACAGGCCAGGAACAGTGGCTCTCCGTGAGATCCGTAGGTACCAGAAGAGCACCGAGCTTTTGATCCGCAAGCTGCCCTTCCAGCGTCTGGTCCGTGAGATCGCCCAGGACTTCAAGACTGATCTCCGCTTCCAGTCCTCCGCTGTCATGGCCCTGCAGGAGGCTTCTGAGGCTTACCTCGTCGGTCTCTTCGAGGACACCAACTTGTGCGCTATCCACGCCAAGCGTGTCACCATCATGCCCAAGGACATCCAGCTTGCCCGCCGTATCCGTGGCGAGAGGGCTTAAGCAGTTCCTTTCCTACCAAACCAAACCTCGGTCCTTTCAGGACCACCAAATCCTCCCAAAGAGAAATATCTCTCGGTAAAAGCTGTTGTGTTGTTGCCTTGCCTTTCACTGACCCTGTACGCGTATGTCTATCCGTCAATGACCTTGAACTGAATGTGAAGTAAGCAATTTATAAATGGTCCTAAAATGAGATAAATAAACGTATAAAATCTCTTT
>JAAXHI010000509.1:0-247 GCA_012270875.1 Candidatus Poribacteria bacterium
CTAAATTTCCGGTGGCAGTACAATTTCCATGAGTGGCAGCGTCAAAGGTATAAAGATGGGCTTCCTTATATAAACTATGAGGGTATGTGTGATCACCTTAAACATTTGAAAGACACCACACACCCGCATTGGAATGCCTTGCCGAGCCAAGCACTGCAACAGGAACTCAAGCGGATTCATAAAGCCTATGATCGTTTCCTTAAGAAACTTGGGGGTAGACCGAAAATCAAGAAACGACATAAGTTTA
>JAAXHI010000509.1:297-502 GCA_012270875.1 Candidatus Poribacteria bacterium
GGCTGGTCTCTGAAGAACAATCGTATTACGCTGACTTTTCGTAAGTGGCATCCAAAGACGCGTAAATGGCAGATTGATAAAGTTGCCTATACATTTCACAAGCACCGTCAGTGGCATGGAACGATTAGCCAAGTTACGATAAAGCGTGATACATGCGGACGCTATTGGGTTTGTATAACGACAACCTACACAGATTTTAAACCGC
>JAAXHI010000509.1:567-10733 GCA_012270875.1 Candidatus Poribacteria bacterium
TTGACCCTTTCCACGGGTGAGAAGATCCAACACCCCGAACCTTTGAAACACTCCTTGAAGAAACTTCGGTCTCTCAATAAGGCGCTGAGTCGTAAAGTCAAAGGTTCTAACGGTTGGTGGTGGTGTGTGAGACAAATCGCACGTCTCTATCGGAAGATCAGCAACCAACGCAAAGACTTTCATTGGCAACTCGCAAGTAAACTTTGTAAAAAGTTTGATACGATTGTCCTTGAAACGTTGAACATTGACGGTATGAAACGGCTTTGGGGACGGAAAGTCTCCGACCTTTCCTTCTACCAGTTTGTTGAGATATTGCGGTATAAGTGCCAAAAACATAAGCGTGATTTCCGTCAAGTTGATCAGTGGACTGCTACAACGAAACCTTGTAGCAATTGTGATTTTCATAACGAAAATCTANNGAGACATCAACGCTGCGATAAACATATTGCGGGCAGGGATGGTTTCCGTCACTTGACGATATGCCTGTAGGTCACTACAGGGAAACGCCCGCGGGTGGAGACGGAATAAGACGGTCTACTCTCTATGAGAAAACCGCACTGTCTACGAAGCCGAAGCCCACGCCTTTAGGCGTTGGGTGCTATCACTTAAAAGGAGATTCTTTTGGAAATACATCATAACAATTATGTGAAGCATATCAACCACACTACCGGACGACTCAAACGCTTGGATATATCCAGTATCGCGTTGTCGCTGCTCCGACTCACATTCATAGCGTGTATCGCGGTCAGTCTTTTTTTACCGACTGCTGCGGAGGCGCGTCCTGAGTTTGCAACGGAACTTGAGAAAGAGTGTAGTTTTTGCCATCTCGATCCAGCAGGTGGGGGTCCCCGAAATCGTATCGGCGAAATTTTTGAAGAGAACTATTTTGAATTTCCCGAAGACTTTGATATGGAAGCCGTGACCGAAGAAGCCAAGGAAGTCGTCAAACAACTCACGACATCGCTGGATTTCCAGACCGCATTCATCAAAACTACACATGTTGACGAAGAGCAAAATGCTATAGCCAACTGTAATTCATGCCACACCTCAGTCGATAGATTCCTGCTCATGCAAGCAGAAGTAACATTCAACGCACAAGCCTCAGAGCACGTCAGGCTTACCCTTTCCAACAACGTTGGAACAACGATGAATGCCTTCGCAACGGTAGATGCTATCCCAAAACACCTCTACGTCAAAGTCGGTCAATTCCGTCTACCCTTCGCTATTAAACAGAAGGATCACAACATACTCGTCCGAGAAGGCTATGGACTCGGTTCTAACAAACGGGATGTCGGCGTTGAACTCGGTGGAAGCGCAGGTAAAGTTTTCTACAATGCAGCGTTCTTTAATGCCGGTAACGCAACGGCGAAAGGCGGACTCGGTACATTCGGTGCACAACTCGGCCCGGTTCGCGCCGGTATCTCTGGCATACTTGAAAAACCGGGTGAAGACTGGGAACGTCTTATCGGTGCATTCCTCACTGCCTCCTACGCGGGTCTAAGCATTGAAGGCGAATTCAATTTCGGAAACAGCGGCGCGGTAGCCTCTTTCGCATCGGATGATATTGACTCAAAGGGATATTATATTGGTGCCAAATACCGTATTCTGCCCCAACTCACAGTCGCGGGTCGCTACGGGTTGTTTGATCCGGATAGGACAGTTAAGGGGGACGCAAGCCGGCGGGTGACACTCAGTGCCCAATACAACTTCATAGAAAACGGCGCAATCTCACTATTCTATTGGGCAAACCTTGCTAATGCCGACCGTGGCGAAGATGACACTATTGGCGAAAAAGGCACCCTACGCCAGCTCCAAGGCACCGACCAAATCATCTTGATGTCTCGATTCTGGTTTTGAGGGTTACAGGTGTGCTTGAATTTCAACTATAGAACACACTTGGACTTAAAAATCCCACGAACAGTGCTTACCAACAGGGACGGATCCCCATATCCGTCCCTATGTGTTTATATTTACACATAACCTCACCTAAAGACACCCTCTTATTTTGTGCTGATAAGTTTTAAAACCACGTCTAAACGTGGTTTCCCCCTCTTAAACATACAGTATAACAACTTCCAAAAACATTGGCATAAAAATTGCTTAACCTTTCAAGTATCTTTTTCCGCTTATATGCGTTAAATTTGGTGAATTTGCAAACAATGTTTTATGGTGGATTTTAGAATTATGTTGATACTTTCCGAGCAGCGAGGCACGGTGACCTCGCCGAACAGAAATGCTACATGTAGACTTATTTTTATATTTCACCAGAGTTGGGAAGATTTTTCCACAAATAGTTCTTGAATCGTTGAAAACAAAAAAAAATTATAAGGACAAAATATTTAAAACATAGGAGGCACTTCTCATGGTGTTTTCCAAATTTTCCAAAAATTCTTCGGCGGAGCCTGGCAATCGCAATTTGTTACTGAAAAGTTTAATCGGGGTCATAGGACTGATGACGCTACTCCTTGGTGCCTGCATCATCTATATTGTGCAGGGAAACGTGCGCGCCAAGACCCGTTATAGCGTTAATACTTTCGCGCCACAAGGTGAAGTCCCACAATGGACCGATTTTTCGATTACTTTCTCAGAGGCAATCATTGACAAATCGCGTGTCGGAACAGAGGTTCCAGCGGAAGCCCTTCGGTTTACACCAGCCGTTCAAGGTACTGCCCGTTGGACAGCACCCGACCGAATAGGTTTCTTTTTAGACGCGCCTTTAGCACCCTCCGCACAATATGTGGTCGAACTCACATCTGAACTCAATCCATCCGAAGCATTTCTACTCAATGGACAAAAAGAATTTAAATTTGCTACCGAACCCTTCAAAGTGCAGCAGGCACGCATGGAATTCAGCACTGACGACACACGTGAATACGCAACAGGCTTTGGTACAATAGCATTCAATTACCCAGTAGCCACTGCCGATTTAAAGGCACACCTCTCTGTCGAACTCAACGATGGAACAGAAATACCCTATCAGATTGAAACCAATACAGCGACAGCACGGACGATAAAATTTGAGACGAACCGGATTAAACGCGGCAAAGCAGACCGAGAAATAAAAGTCAAAATCGAAAAGGGATTTAAGTGTACAGGTGGACAGATCGGTCTGGAGAAAGCAAACATTACCCCCGTAATACTCCGCGGTAGAGGGACACTTGGCGTAACATATTCAGATGTTTGGGAAAGTGATGGTACACCTTATATTTCCGTCAGATTTAGCGCACCGGTGCTCAGCGATACCGCCAAACCCTACTTAGAACTTACACCCGCAGTAGACTATCAAGTGACATCTGATTACCGGAATATCGAAATCCATGGTAATTTTAAGCGGCGTACCACCTATACGCTGAAAATTCGGCGCGGTTTGACTGCCCGAAACGATGCCGTTTTGAAACAAGACTATATGACGCGGCTCAAAATTCCAGACATTCAACCGCAGCTTCGGTTCCTCGGTGACGGCTTCTTCCTCTCAAGAAAGGGGCACTTAAACCTCGGACTCACAACAATTAATGTCAAGCGCGTAAAACTGGAGATTGAGAAGGTTTTTGCGAATAACCTCATTTATGTCTCAAGATTAGACAGATGGAGCCGTTGGAGCAGAAACTTAGGCAAACCGATTCATTCGGAAGTGCTTGATGTGCCTCCGCAATTGAACGAAGAAGTAACGACACCTATCTCCTTAGAAGCGTATCTCTCAGACGAACATGTGGGGATTTTCAAGGTTGTTACCCGAAATGCGGATAGTCAGTGGAACAGTGCGCACCAATGGGTCCTCATTACAGATTTGGGGATCAGTGCTAAACGCGCTGGAGATAAGCTGTACGTTTGGGTGAAATCCATCGCTACTGGCGCGCCGGTACCCGCCGCGCGGGTCAAACTTATCAGCGATAATAACCAGACCTTGCTCAGTGGTACAACGAACTGGGCAGGATTTGTAGATTTCACAGCGGTCGCAGAGAAAACTGAAGACTTCATCCCGTATATGATTACTGTCGCGAAGCGGGATGATCTCGCTTTCATTCAATTAGACCGACACGAAATTGCGACTGCAGACTTCAACATCGCGGGACCTGCCTACTTGCAAAAAGGTTACGAAGCATTTCTCTACACAAGTAGGGGTGTTTACCGACCCGGCGAGACGGTTCAATTGGCAGGTATCGTCCGCGGTGCGAAACAGGCAATACCTGAACCGCTCCCGACGCGCATTGAAGTCCTTGCCCCAGACGGCAGAATTATACGAGAATTAAGGCAACAGACAAACAAAAATGGTGCCTGCGACGTGAAAATCTCTATTCCTGATTACGCATTGACAGGCAATTATATTGCCAAGATGAAAATTGCCGATCGAGTCGTCGGTGGTGCCCAATTTCAGGTCGAGGAATTCATGCCAGATCGGATGAAAGTTATTGTCACAGCGGATAAATCCTCATATAAACTTGGAGAAGCACTCGATATCGAAGTAAACGCGACGAATCTGTTTGGACCACCAGCCGTAGGACGGAAGGTTCAGGCTTCATGTCAGCTGGTAGCAGTTCCNNTTTTTGGAAACACCAGACAATTTGAAAGTCAACGCATTGAATTAGGAGAAGCCAAAACTGACGTAGAAGGTAAAGCACATTACCAATTTACGATTCCTGCAACCCTGAAAGCACCCTCTTTGCTCAACGGTATTCTGACAGCAACCGTCAGCGAAATTGGTGGCAGAGCCGTCACTGCTTCACAACGGGTCGTTATTCATCCGTATTCGCATTATGTCGGGATTCGCCGGGCAACTACTGGAGCGGTCAAAATTAATCAATCCCTCCGATTTGACTATATAGCTGTTGACGATGCCATGGCAGCTGCTCCAGGGAGAACCTTAAAATTGAGTCTCCATAAAGTCCATTGGAACACGATACTCCGGCAGAACGCGATGGGACGTTACGAATATGTCTCTGAACCTCAGACGACAGAGGTAAAAACATACGACCTAACTTCAGCAGAAACGGCACAGACAGTAGCACTCACACCTTCAGACTATGGTGAATACCGGGTCCGCCTTGAGGACATCGAATCAACAGCGACAGCAGAAATAGCATTTTACGTGAGCGGATGGAGAAACGCGCCTGTTTCTATGGAACATCCGACTCGGTTAGACTTGACCCTTGACAAGCTTGCTTATCGTCCTGGACAAACGGCAAAACTAAATATTAAGGCACCCTTCCCCGGTACACTCTTACTCACTGTCGAACGGGATCGGGTGCTCAGCCACCGTACAATAGCGATGAAGGAAAATACCGCTACTGTATCCATTCCGGTACGAGACAGTTATAAACCGAATGTGTATCTCTCAGGAACGCTGATTCGCGCTATTCCGACGGATACGATCGTACAACCCAATAACAAGTCACTGCTCCCTGCGCGCGCGTTTGGCGTGGTTCCTTTAAAAATCGATGCAACACGCAGACAGCTCTCAATTGAGATGTCACTCAAGCAAACAAATGATGCTGGTGCTACTGAAGAGATTTCACTTTTCGGGGACTATGACCCTCAAAGTGAGGCAATCGTCCGTCCAAACAGCAAAGTGAACATTGCGTTTGAAGTCCACGGCAGACGTTCTTGGCAAAAATACGATGTCTGTATAGCAGCCGTTGATGAGGGAATTCTGGCGTTAACCGATTTTCAAACGCCTAACCCGCACGACTTTTTCTATCAACAACGCGGATTGAAGACGCGTTCCTTTGATTTGTATGGCGGGATTTTGCCTGAAATAGCAGGTGTCACCGACAACTCAAGTACAGGCGGTGATGGCGCACTTGCGCGTCGATTAGGCAGGAAACGGCTTAATACGAGCGGTATCCGACGCGTGAAACCGGTTTCACTCTGGTCGGGATTCGTGAGAACCGATGGAAACGGGCGCGGGACCGTCGAATTTAAGATTCCACAATTCAACGGGAAATTGAGACTGATGGCAATCGCTTTTGCAGGGGCAGACTACGGTGCTTCGGAGGCGTTCCTGACTGTTCGTGAACCGATTGTCTTAACCCCGACGTTCCCACGATTTCTCGCAGGCGGCGATCAGATCCGTGTCCCTGTTACCCTTTTCAACGGAACAGGTGAGAGTGGGGAATTCACCGTCAAATTGCGAGCAGCGGGCGACGTGCAACTCTTGTCAGCGAGTGATACGCGTACACCTGAAACAGTGCCTGAGAACGGTTCAGAAAGAGTATCACAACCCCCAACAACGCCTCCGTTACATGAATTAAGCATAGAGAAAGGCGTTGATGCAGGCACAGAGGCACAAGTCTTTTTCGACATTCGGATTCAAGACGCGATCGGAGAAGTCAATTTCAACCTATCGGCAGAAGGTAACGCTGAAATGACGCAGATAGACGTGAAGCTGCCGCTGCGTTCTGTTGCGCCACCTGTTACACAAACAGGACACGGTGTGGTCCGCGCGGGTGAATCCGCCGATTTCATTCTTCCGTCAAATCTGATAGGAAATTCGTCTGAGTTTAGTCTCACACTATCCCCCTTCCCAAATATCGAATTCGCGAACAGTCTCCGTTATCTGGTCCGCTACCCACACGGGTGTTTGGAACAGACAACAAGCAAGGTTTTCCCGCTGCTCTATTTCAGCGACTTGGCGCGAAGTGTTGAACCGATGCTGGCGGCAGAAGATTCAGTGGATTACTACGTTACGTCAGGTATCACGAAACTTGAAAGTATGTTAATGCCGAACAACCAGTTCTCATACTGGCCTGGCGGTACTTATGTTAATTCGTGGAGCAGTATCTATGCCTCCCACTTCCTTGTTGAGGCACGAAAAGCAGGCTACGAGGTGGCAGATCGCGTTTACGACGCAATGTTGGAAGGTTTAAGTATACAGGCAAAATTTTCACCTGACACGGAAGCGAACAATGACGCTAAAAAAGTGAAGAGAGAGATTGCCCTTGCAACCTACGCGTCTTACGTTTTAGCCGCTGCGGGACAACCTGATCGCGGCACGATGCACTATCTGAAAAACAGGGGCGCGAGCAGCCTTAGCAATTACAGTCATTTTCAACTTGCTGGGGCATTTGCACTCAGTGGTGAATTGGAAACTGCGCTTTCAATGCTACCGGTATCAGTCACTCCAAGTTTTAATGGTAAAGGTACAAAACGGGAGACAGGTGGAACATTCAATTCACCCGTGCGCGCCCAAGCCATTATGTTAGATGTACTTGCCGAAGTCAACGAAAATCACCCATCAATCCCGATGCTCGTCAAGAATCTCAGTGAAGCGGCATCCAACGGAAACCGATGGAGAACGACACAAGAAAATGCATTCGCGTTCCTCGCACTCGGTAAGATTATGAAAAAACAGACAGATCGGGATTATACTGGCACTCTCAAACTCAATGGTGAACACTTCGCTGACTTTGATGCGACTGAGACGCGCTACACGGATGAAGCGTGGGACGGGGCGCGTGTGCAGCTTACCCTTGAAGGTGAAGGAAATTGCTACTATTACTGGAGCGCGTTCGGTATCCAACGCGATTCGTTCATTGAGGAGTATGAGCGCGAACTACAGGTACACCGTCGTTATTTCAACAAAGATGGTGAAAGTCTTACCAGTACATTTGTACATGGCGACTTAATCGTCGCAGAAATAACAATCAAAGCACTTACCGCCAATCTGGAAAACGTCGTCGTTGTCGATATGTTGCCGACAGGTTTTGAGATTGAAAATCCGAGGTTGGAGTCCCGAGCAGGCATCCCATGGTTGAAAGCACAAGGCTTCAAACCGGATTATCTCGATATTCGCGATGATCGCCTCATCTTCTTCGGTACGTTCCCACGCCAACGCGAACGTAAATTCTATTACGCACTCAGAGTCGTTACACAAGGCGAATTTACCTTGCCACCGATCGCGGCAGAAGCGATGTACGATCCAACAAAATCTGCTGTAGCGGGTAGTATGGCTATCAAAGTGGTTCCAGAATGAGTTTTTTTATCAGAAACCTCTTTACTGACGGTCTCCGACTGTTGATGGACCTCAATCTAAAAAAGACAGTTTGGGTACTACTTCCACTCTCAGTTATCGTTCTCTTTATTATCGGGAACTGGTGTTTTCCGCTGCCCGAAGCACGTCTCCATCCACCGCCGTCTCGGATCGTCTTAGACCGAAACGGAGAATGGCTCCGTGCGTTTTTAACTAACGACGGTATGTGGCGTATGTCGGAAAACAACACTGTTTCCCCATTGCTACACCAAGCGATGCTAACAGCAGAGGACAAATGGTTCTATTATCACTTTGGAATCAATCCAGTGTCTATCGCTACTGCCCTCTACGATAATATTAAAGCGGGAGAGGTTGTACGTGGCGGTTCAACGATTACGATGCAGGTCGCCCGATTGATGGAACCGAAAGCACGGAACGTTCCTAACAAACTTATTGAAATGTTCCGCGCAATCCAACTTGAACTGGCATATTCTAAATCTGAGATTTTAAACTTCTACTTTAACATGCTCCCTTACGGCGGGAATATCGTTGGGACGGGGGCAGCATCTCGGCTTTACTTCAATAAACCGCAGCATGCTATTAGTCTCGGCGAAGCAGCACTCCTCGCCGCTATCCCGAATTCACCGGAAGGTTTGCGTCCAGACAAATTTCCAGAAAACGCGAGAAAGGCGCGCGCAAAAATTCTGGACAGGCTTCTCGCGCGCAGACAGATTTCCGAACAACAGTGGCAAGAGGCATTGCAAGAACCTATTCCGACCAAACGTTATCCGCTTCCATTCAATGCGCCACATCTCTCACGTATGTTGGTTAAGGGAAACCGATGGGATAGCGCAACCGAAGCTAACGGTAGAACATACACGACAATAGACGCGAAGGTTCAGAAAACTGCGGCGCATATTCTCCGTGAATATCTGAAGGCGGCCGCTGCGGGAATTGCGAACCATCACTTGCAATCCCATAGCGCGAGTACAGGCGCGATCGTTGTTATGGATACCCAGAGTCGCCAGGTTCTGGCAATGGTCGGTTCTCACGATTTTTTTGATCACGACGCATCGGGACAGGTAAACGGTGCACTTGCACCACGTTCCCCAGGTTCAGCACTTAAACCTTTTGTCTACGCACTCGCCATAGAACAAGGCTTGATCACGCCAGAAACACTGCTCTTCGATGTTCCCGTTACATACAGTGGATACGAGCCAGCAAACTACGATGGCATATACAACGGCTATGTTACTGCTCATCAGGCACTTGCCCGCTCTCTCAATGTCCCCGCTGTGAACCTCAATGCCCGCCTGAAAGACATTACACTACACGCTTTTCTCAAACAGGCGGGTATCACTACACTTGTACCTACCCAAAAGTACGGACTCTCTATGGTGCTCGGTGGATGTGAAGTGAATCTACTTGAGTTAACAACACTTTACGCGGGATTAGCAAACATGGGAGAATTCGCACCTTATCAAATAGTTGTCAGTGGTCAGCAATCACGCATGCTTCGCAGTGAGAACAGTCAGCATAAATCAGAAAACCGTCTTGCTGAAAGCCAAAGGCTGAAGGCTGAAGGCTCTTCACAGCGTTTATTCCGAGAAGAGACAAGTTTCATCATAACTGAGATGCTAACAACGTCACAGCTGCCTACGAATACTGTCAAAAATCCAGAAGCCTTTGAAAGTACTATGAACCTACCGAAGATTGCTTGGAAAACCGGTACCTCCTACGGACATCGAGATGCGTGGTGTATCGGGTATTCACCGAAATTAACAATTGGCATCTGGCTCGGTAATTTTGACGGGAAAGGTTCGCCGATGCTGAGCGGGGCAGATGCAGCGACACCTATTCTCTTTGCCCTTTTCAGCGCGCTCACGGGTCAAGATACACATCGCTGGTTCACGAAACCTGAACAACTGAAAACACGAGAGGTCTGTGCACTCACGGGTGCCGTTCCCTCGCCACACTGTCCTGCGCATAAAAGCGATGTATATATCCCCGGCATCTCGTCTGTCGCTATCTGTGCGATCCACAAACGCATCTATGTTGATGGTGATACCGGATATAGTCTCTGCTCCCATTGTCGGAATCTTCCGACAGTGGCATCTACAGAGGATGCTGAAAATTATACAACACGCACGGCACATAACAGCGTAGAAACGAAGATATTTGAAGAATGGCCCGCTGAGGC
>JAAXHI010000509.1:10817-23351 GCA_012270875.1 Candidatus Poribacteria bacterium
CAACTTTTCTGGTTTCTGGATGGTGAGTTGATTTTCAAGGGGAATGCGGGGGAACAGTATTGGCTCACACCTGTCAAAGGGGAACATACGCTAACCTGTGTAGATGCGGAGGGCCGTTCAGCGAGTCGCCCACTCAACATCTCAGCAATAATACAATAGGCGCGCTTCGGGAGCGCGCCCGTTATATTATGAACCATTGACTATTAGAGACCGCCGACAACAAACCCCCTTACCAATAAAGGTTTAACGTTGGCGACGGTATATCGGAAGTTGAGAACCGACGTTATCTACGAGAATTAGACTTGAGTTTGCCCCAAGTTGTCGTCAGTTTTCCGGTTGCATCCACAGCGAGGGCTGCTTCCATGTTGGCTACGACTTCCTCCTCCGTGAGAGCAACACTCCACATCTTAAACTCATCAATGACACCGTTGAAGAAATTGCCGTTACCCTGATTCGCTGCAATGCACATACCTTGGGTCCCGAAATCCATACGTGCATCTCCACCGGCATCTGCTTCGGCATCCAGTTCTCCGTTGATATACATCCATGCCGTCTGTTTGCTCTGTGACCCGACGAAATAGTACCATTCCGGTTCAAACGCGTCATAATTCGTGACCGCCTCTAATTCTACGCCCTGCGTCGCAAAGTAGAACCCGAATAGCACTCCGCCGCGGTTGAACGTAATGTGAGGTCATCCGCCACCATTCAAACGATATAGCAGATCAATACGGTTCCCACCCTCAATTTTATCGTCGGGTTTGAACCAAAACTCAATCGTCATTTCCTTGGGTTGATCAATGCCGAGCGGTTCAAAGTTAACACTACCATTGTTAAAATGGAGTGCTTGCCCGACGACACCCTCTACCCATTTCGCGTTTTCGATGTCGCCTGTGAAACCGTTAGGTCCGACATCGTCAGCTGTATTGCCCTTCCCTTCATCAAAAGGGATGTAGATGAGTAAATCTTTGCCTGGATCCGCTGCATGTACAAGCAGACAGCTCATCATAAACACTGCAACTGCCAAAAAACAGATAAATTGTTTCATCTCTATTTTCTGTGAGGGCACCTTGGAATATACTTCCACGTATACTTTCAGATGCCACCCCTCACCCTTCCTCCAATTTTTTAAGAATTATTATAGTAAAGTTTAGAATTAATTAGACACTCTGCATCGGTTCGGTTAGGAATGCAGATCGCATGAATCAACGGTATGAATGCCGTGTGGCATTCACCGGGGTGTGTACACCGCAAAACCGAACCTACCGGGGGATGAAAGTGTCTCTTTATTTTTAGGTTTCACTATAGTTTTCAGTTCCGAGTTTTAACCATCAACCCGTGCGTTAACACTTATAACGGAGGCGAGTTGATGGTTAAAACTAAAGATGTCCCTTGTTCAATCAAACCATCTCTTAACTGATGACCGGAAACTATTTAATCCAGGGATTTTAATTCACCCACAAAGTTGCTAATTTATCAGCAGGTTCAACGGCTGTCGGTGGGACACCTTCACCATTAATTTCGACGTATTCATAGGCGACAGTTGAATCTCTGCCCCCTAAACCAGGGCGACCGTTATCGTAGGTTTTATCATTAGTTTCAACCATCAGTTTCCCATCAATGTAAGTTCTGAGGGTTTCCCCTTCCACTTCAAAGACGATAGTATACGAATCGCCACCTTTGTCATCTTTTGAATCGGGACGTTTCGGACGGGGACCACCGGTAATCTCATTTGCAGCACCACCGCTAAACATGAAAACCGAAGTGGTATGCGAGTTATAACTGATCTCCATGAAATAGAAATCTACTGCGGGTTCCTTTGTCCGTACGAACAGGTGGAAATAGGGACCGGCGAGTTTTCGGGCTTTGACTTCCATCCGGTAATCGGTCCAGTTATCTTCGCCGAAATAGATACCCGAATTCTGTCCACCGGCGACGGTGAGTTCAAGCATACCGTCTTTGACTTTCGCTGTCGCCTGCGGTCCGAGTTCCCAATCTGCGATCTCCTTCTCGCTATCAAACTCGTAACGAATCGCGAATGCAGGGTGTATCACTAATACGAAAACGAAACAGACACATATACAAAGGGGCTGAAGGTTTAGTTTCCTCATGAGGTTTCTCCTTATAGATATTTTGAACACGAAATTTTTCGCTCGGTTTTCTTACGAGTTTTCACAGTAGGTTTTCGGAACTTAGCAACTGCTGCTCTAAAGTCTTATTATTTTACACAATAATACATAATCTGTCAAACCTTCTTCTCAATTTCGTTTTCCATCTTTGGAGCGATTTTGGATGACCAGATCAAAGAAAATGGACAGATGAAAAGCTCTGACTAAATGACCAAATGATCAGGGTGATTTAGTTTTAGACGAATTATCGGATTCTCTAAATGTTTGATTTTTCTTTTTCAGTCCCGGTGCGGTTCCAAACCGTGAAGAAATCCGCAGAAACACCCTATCAAAAACCCCAAGCAAATAAACCCTACGGGACTAAAGAAGGTTTTGAAGCCTTCAAGGTTTCCGCGTAAACCCGGTTCGGTTAGGAAACCGAACCTACCGGACCTGGGGCGAGACGGTTGTTTTTCTTAAATTGACACTTATGGGGGTCTAAAATTGGGAAACCAAAAAACCGAAAACTAAATAGTCCTGCCAAATGTCTTCACCACGTTGATTTCTAAATGGAAACAAAGTATAATTAAACCATAGTAACACATAATATATCGGTTCTATGTCCGTTTACGCGGTTTTTGATTTGATACGTATTTTGTTGCGGTGCCAACTTAAGGCATAGTAATTATCAAAGAACATCAAAATGCTAAAAAAAGCAATACTTGCTATCGTTTTAATTGGAGTTGGATGTGTCGTTTTTTTCCTCGTTTACGAAAAAGATGAGAAAATGTCACAGGAGATATTATCTGAAGAACCATCTGTTGTAGGGACGAGGTCGCCTCGCCCCTACGATGTTCTCATCCATTGGACAAACAGATCGGGTAGCATTCAGCGCATCCGCTCCGATGGCTCAGACGTTGAAAACCTCGTTACTGACGTATGCTCTCCAATTGGTATCGCATTAGATATTTCCGGCGGTCAGATGTACTGGACGAGCGGTTGTAAGATTCAACGTGCCAACTTGGACGGCTCAAACGTTGAAGAACTTGTTCCGTCCAGTGAAGGCGTAAAGGAAGGCATTGCACTGGATATTGATGGAAATAAGATGTACTGGACCGTCTGGAACGCTAC
Organism: Candidatus Poribacteria bacterium; assembly: GCA_012270875.1. Taxonomy (GTDB): domain Bacteria; phylum Poribacteria; class WGA-4E; order WGA-4E; family WGA-3G; genus WGA-3G. The sequence goes on from JAAXHI010000509.1 coordinate 14,054, forward strand.
GCCGAATAAGATTCAACGTGCTAACCTTGATGGTTCAGATATTGAAGCCATCGTCACCGATTTGAAAAGTCCGCGTGGCATCGCCTTGGATGTTCCCAACGGGAAAATGTACTGGGCAGACCTTGGCGCGGGTAAGATTCAACGTGCGAATCTCGATGGTTCAGATGTTGAAGACATCATCACTGGTTTACTGGGTCCAAACGGTATCGCTCTGGACTTGGATGGAAATAAGATTTATTGGGCAGATGAGTTCAGCGGTAAAATTCAGTGTGCGAATCTCGATGGTTCAAACCTCAAGACACTCTTTGTTAGATATGGTAAACTTATCGGTACTGCGATAAATATTCCTTTAGATATTTTAAATCTAAAAATATATTATGCGAATAGTCCGATCGGCATTGCCTTAGATATTTCGGGTCGAAAAATATATTGGACAACTCCACATAAATATAAGGTTCAGCGCGCTAACCTCGATGGTTCAAAAGTTGAAGATGTTGTCACCGACAGTATACTAACTATCGGCATTGCGCTGTCTACAGCGTCACAGTAGTAGCGGAAAACGTGGTTGTCTATTCCGTGGATGGAATTTGCCAATCAATTTCAGCCTCCTCGAATCGCAGCGATCATCAGACAACCCCAACCGATAATAAACGCTAATCCACCGATGGGTGTAATCGCACCGAGCCATCGAATCCCCGTCAGACTCAAGATATAAAGGCTTCCTGAGAAGATAAGGATGCCAGCGACAAAGCACCATCCTGATGCAGCTGTGAGTTGGTTCGGCCATTGTGATACCGCCCACGCTACAGCGATCAGTCCGAGACTGTGGTACATCTGATACCGTACCGCTACTTCAAACGTCTCAAGCATCTCCGATGAGATTTTTGATTTAAGTGTATGTGCCCCAAATGCTCCCAAAACAACCCCAAGCAGGCTTAAACCTGAACCGAGTGCGAAGAAAAGATTTTGCATAAGTGTCACCTTTCAAGAATTTATCACTGCAACCAATTATAACTTAAATCTAACATATCTTGTCAGATCTTTTTGCAGTCGGATGACCAAAAATCAGTGAACAAGAACACATAATTTACCCATTATCATGTCTAATATCTATTTTATGCAACCTTTCGTCCTGACATACGCGTTATAGTAATATGAAGGCTCTATTTTTGTTTGGCATTACATGAAACACAATAGGACTTACACAAACTTAATACAAGATGATAGATTTTTGACTTTTAAACCCCCTAAATCCCCAATAGGGTCATTCAGTTTTGAGTTACGGATTTAAAAGATGAATCGGATACCTTCAAGACTTACACAACCGCCCCAAGGGCAGAAGAGGTGGCACCGTTCAAAATGCTGTTATCAAGAGAGAAATTACACGGGAATTACGACCATATTATCGGTGAAAGTTCAGCGCATCTTAAAGTGCTGAAACATATTGACAGGTTCGCAAAATCTGATAAAATAGTGCTTATTTCTGGTGAGACCGGAACTGGCAAAGAACTCGTCGCGCGTGCTTTGCACGCAGAGAGTCCTTATGCAAGGCACCCTATGATCGTCGTGAACTGTGCGGAGATTGCGGTGAACCTGATAGAAAGCGAAATTTTTGGACATGAGAAGGGTGCGTTTACCGGCGCGGATAATCAACACATTGGACTGTTTGAAACCGCATCGGGGGGCACCTTGTTCCTCGACGAAATCGGGGAACTTCCGCGGCACCTACAATCGAAACTGTTGCGGGTACTTCAGGAACACGAGATTCGTCGCGTGGGCGGGACAAAACAGATTCCGGTGAAAGTGCGCGTCCTTGCAGCTACAAATATCGATCTTATAGAAGCGGTTGAAGCAGGTAGGTTTCGCCGCGATCTCTATGAGCGATTAAAATCCCTTCATATCGAGCTGCCAGCGTTACGGGAGCGGCGGGAAGACATCCCTGCGTTGGCAACACACTTCTGCGTTGGCAACACACTTTTTGAAAAAGGAAAACAACGCTTTGAGTCGAAAAGTAGCCGACATAAATCCAGAAGTCCTCTCGTTATTTGATGCGTACAGCTGGCCGGGGAATATCCGGGAGTTGGAAGGTGTCATAAGTCACGCGGTACTTTTAGCGGAAGAGGGTGAAATCTTACCACATCACTTACCAAAAAACTTGCGGACTCCTCAAGCCGCTCCATTGCCGTTGGCTGATGCAACAGCCTCAGCAAATCCCAACGCCGGCGAACGTTTCGTGCTGTGTTTTCCCTGCTTTCCCATGGGTACAACCTTGAAAGAGATAGAGAAGTCAGCCATCTTAACGACTTTGGCGAGAAAGAATGGGAATAGGTCAAAAACTGCGAAGACCCTCGGGATACATCGGCGTACCTTGCACAAAAAGTTACGCGACTATAACGCGCAAAGAAATTGAGTATTGCACAATACTGCCGACGCGGGGTTGTAATAGACTTGATATCTGCGCTCGGCAGCGCGGACAGAAGTGTTCTACTTGGTGTGTCACTGGGTATATTTTAACCAGTTCTGTGGAAAAATATGCCCACATGTAAAAAATATTCCCAGTTGAAAAATGGCGTGATCTTGTCACAGTGCGGTTTCTCACATTGGCATGGGACTTGCTACTATAAACGTGAGTTCAACTGAACCACGTAGGTGCACCGACGGGGTTACCAACGATGAGTTAGATGATAAACTTGACGCTGTGGCGCGGGTGTCCACTTTAAACATCATGCGCGCCATAGGTCAATAAACCCCTACCCTCCCTGATCAGGTGGGAAGGATAACGAACCCCGATACAGACGTGTATCGGAAGAAATAACAGGAGAACTGTTATGTTAGCTAACATTTTTTCCAACCGCCTTTTTATACGTGCGTTAGCGTTCTTTGTGTTGTGTGTTGTCGGGAGTCTGCTGTATATGCAGCATGTCGAACATCAGACGGCTCGTGAGTTCGCAGAGACGCAGGACCGCGTCAAAACACTCACCGAGAAACCGAACCGGAAACCCACTGCGGAAGTCCCCGTTGGTGATACCTCGCAAGGTGAAAACGTCCATGCAGACGGCACATGGCATGCCGAGCCGCATGATAAGTCACAGCCTCCAACGAAGGTTGAAATGCGGGGAAACCCTCACCCCAGCGACGTATTTGTGAAAGAAGCACCTGAGATGCGTTATAACGGGAAACTGTTCCATGAACTCACTCCCAAAGAAAGAGCGAAAATATGGGAAAAGGCGTACCGAGAAAACGTTAAGGATGCTCCGCCACCTCCTGGGTATCTAAAAGCGGCAGAGGCAGAATTTCAACGCATTCTAAGATCTCTTGATGAACCGCAAGTGGAAATAAATTTTGTAACCGGTTTTGCTCCGAACCGAGTGCAACTTTCGACATACCTCGACTTACAAGCAAAATTACGCGTCGCTGAGAGCACAGGTGCGACACTTGAAGCCAACACACTGCGCTCTGAAATTGAATCTCTGCGCGCCGCGGCGCGAGGTAAAGTCCCTCTGGTCACCGGTTCCTATCAGAGTGAAAAAGGCAAACGCAAAATACGTCAGGCAATGAAGGAGAAAGAAGAACAGGCGTATAGAGACTTAGGACTTGGACACATGGTGGAAGCCGGTATCAGCGGACTGACGCAGGTACGCCCCACTCGTCCCCACTAAATGACAAGGAGTTTATTTATGTTTTCCAAAAAGATTCTGTTCTTGATTTGCTTTCTTTTGTTTCTGTGTCTTCCAAGTTTTTTATTTGGCGACCTCGTCGGCGACGCAGGTCTCACCTTAAACACGGGCCCCACAGGGGTTTGTGATGCTTCTGACTATACGTGGTATGAAACTTTAGACTTAAGCAGTGGTGTAATCTCTGGGTACTGGTCCCCGTCCCAACCTGGTAATGTGTCGGTTGGTTTCGAGGCAACTGCTACAGGATATGGGTATATCGAAGCATCCTTGTCATATAATGTTGGTAGTGTCTCAGGTTCTTTAAATCTAAGAGCCGAAGCCGGTTACTATGGCGTTGCCTTCTTTGTCCCCTTCACTATTCCCGCAATAAATGGATCTGTCGGTGCAACGGGTATTGTTGGTTCAATTGGTAGCCATTTCGGTAACTACGATTGGGATGTTGAAGGCACAGCCTATGTTCAAGCAGTCTATTGGAAACCAGAGGCAGGTTTCCCTGTTCAAGGAGGCGAATTCGAGGACTATGGCAAGGCAGACGATAAGGATGTTACGGGAAATGGATCTTTTGAAGTCTCTTCAAAAAAAGTCTGTCCAAAGTGTGGATCGACAGACATCTCATATTTTTCCGAACACAAATACATGAGTTGTTCTGCCTCCATTACCCAAAATGGTAGTACCGTGTATTGTAGTGCTGGTAGCGACGTGTGGAAATGTCAGGATCATACTCACGTATTTGATTCGTCAGGTTCTGGTAACGGTTCTGGCAATAGCAATCCCGGGGATTCTGGCAATAGCAATCCCGGTAGCGGTAGCAATCCCGGTTGTGCTAATGTCTCGGGTTGGAACTATTGCAACGACCAGGGGACTTGTACGGTAGGTTCGGGTTCTGGCGTTCCGGGTCCGCAATGCGGTCATAATTGGTGCTGTTGTCCCTGAGCGTTGTTTATCACTGGCATGAGTTGCTGTTATGTCTAAGAGCCAATCATCCGTTTTGAAGTCTCGCGGCTGTTATCTCTGTATTGCAGCCGCGATACTTTTAATGTTCAATGTGTTCTTTGCTTTCAGGACACCGCGACAGCAGCAGACACTCTTGCGAATAAAGGTTGTGCCACCTTCTGCCGTGGTGCCTCGCGTTGCCGAGTCTCTCGCGTCACCCGTTTTTGATACCGAGTCGTTCTACTGCACCATCATCGACAACAATCTGTTTCGTCCGTTAGGGTGGACACCGCCGCGTCCTGCAGAACCCTATCGTCTCCTTGGTACGATCTTGCCTCGCTCGGAGACCACACCGCCGCGTGCAATCCTACAATCCACCACAGGAGAGAAAACATATATCGTGACCACTGGTGAGCAACTGGACGCGTCGACGGAAGTTATCTCGATAGAAGGCAAGTCTGTTACACTTTCAACGGACGGTCAGCAGCGGACGTTGCGTCTCGACACAGGAGTCTACCTGAACCCATCGCCTGCCACAAGGAAACCGAGACGGACGACCGACACACCGCACCGACCAACACCTATACGCGCACCGGTGAGAAGCAACCCCACGCCTGCACCGCCCGCTGTTCCCGCGCCGCAACTCCCCGACCGCCCCGCGCCGCTGTCCGACTGGAAGACCCGCGAAGGTGTGCCGATCCGTCTTGGCGATGCTCGGCTGAAAAACCCTCAGAAGTGGGGACTCCGCCGCCGATAACACACACCGAGACACAGAAACTGGGTTCCCTGAAATAGACACTCACTTACACACGCAATAATTCAGAAATCCCTTGTACAGCATCTACATTTCAAAAACGACGTGGTACCGTCTCATCATGGCACTCCATTCTATCCGCTTCAAAGGTAACGCGCGAAGCAATAAGATTTCGAGAAATATTTTCTTGACATTTTTCTTTCACTGTGGTAAGATGTAATTTTAACGGCATAGCTCGCTCTATTCCGTGTGGTTAACAGTAAAAGGAGAAATTTCTGGAAGTATGAAACAATACAGGACCGACGAAATCCGTAACATTGCAATTATTGCACATTCAGGAGCAGGCAAGACATCACTCGTTGAAGCGATGCTTTATAACGGTGGTGCAATTGAGCGTATGGGGGCTGTTGATAGTGGAACTTCTGCAGCTGACTATGCCGCTGACGAGATAGAACGCAAAACCACCCTCAATTGTTCTGTCTGTATCGCAGAATGGGAAGGACACAAACTAAATCTGATTGATACCCCCGGCGCAGAAGATTTTTATGGGGACCTCTACAGCGTACTCCGAATTGTTGACGCGGTTGTCGTTGTCGTTGATGCAACAACTGGTGTCGAAGGTGGAACCGAAAAGGTATGGGAGGTCGCGGACACATACGGACTCCCACGTCTCATCTTTATCAACAAGATGGACAAAGAGAACGCCAGTTTTGAAAACGCGCTTGCAAGCATTGAAGAGATTTTAGAGACCCGAGCTGTCCCTATCCAACTTCCGATTGGGAAAGAAGATAATTTTGCGGGGGTCGTTGATGTCATACAGATGGCAGCGTATCTACAACCCGATGGTAACAAGCGCGCCGCGAAAGCAGAAATCCCAGCAGAATTGGAAGCACAGGCTGAAGAAACCCGCGAAGCACTCGTTGAAGTCGCAGCAGAAAGCGATGACGAACTGATAGAGAAGTTTTTTGAAGGTGAACTTACTGACGAAGAAATTCAGAACGGCTTGCAACTCGGTATCTCTGAGAATCAGTTTGCCCCTGTACTCTGTGGTGCAGCCCTGAACAATGTCGGCGTGCAGCAATTGATGGATACACTTATAAACGGATGCCCATCTCCGATCGATGTCGGTGCGGTAAAAAGTGCCGAGAACGAAGAGGAGACCCGCGAACCGTCATCAGATGCACCTATGTCCGCCGTCGTTTTCAAAACGATCGCCGACCCATTTGCTGGACAATTGAGTTTCTTTCGCGTCTACTCTGGCACATTGCAAGGGGATTCCCAAGTCAGCAATTCGACGCGTGGAGAGATTGAACGACTCGGCAAAACGACATTCATGAATGGCAAGGAGCCGATTAGCACACCACACGTTGAAGCAGGCGATATCGGCGCACTCACTAAACTTGCCACAACCCAAACCGGTGATACACTCTGCGACAGAGACACACCTATCCAACTCACAGGTATCGACTTCCCGAACTCGGTGCTCTCTTACGCGATCCGTCCGACACGTGAAGGTGATGATGAAAAGTTGATGACATCCCTCACACGTATGTCTGAAGAGGATCCCGTATTTAGGATTGAACGGAACGAAATCACGAAGCAATTACTCGTCTCAGGACTTGGCGACCTGCACATCACTGTCAATCGGGAGCGGATGGCAGATAAATTCGGCGTAGAAACGGACGTTGAACCACCGAAAGTGCCGTACCGAGAAACGATTCGTCGCAGTGTTCGGGATATCCAAGGCAGACACAAACGTCAATCCGGCGGTAGGGGTCAGTTTGGTGATGTCACGATTAATCTCGCGCCCTTGCAACGCGGCGAGGGTTTTGAGTTTGTTAATAACATCGTCGGTGGTGCGATCCCGCGTAACTATATTCCGGCTGTCGAAAAAGGCATCCGCGAACGAATGGATAGAGGTCTACTCGCGGGTTTCCCCGTTGTTGATATCCAAATCGACCTCTTTGACGGCAAATACCACCCTGTCGATTCTTCGGATATGGCGTTCCAGATCGCAGGTTCTATCGCCTTCGCTGCCGCCGCCGAACAAGCCGATGCCTGTCTACTTGAACCGGTCATGAACGTCACGATCACGGTTCCCGAACAGTTTATGGGGAACATTATCGGCGACCTGAACGGACGGCGTGGACAAGTGATGGGTGTTGAGCAGTTAGGGAGAAAGCAAGTCATTCAGGCACACGTTCCACTTTCGGAGATGCTCCGGTATTCGATCGACCTCAAGTCGATGACGAGTGCCCGTGGCAACTTCACGATGGAATTCTCGCACTACGACATTACACCTGACGATGTTGCGCAGAAAGTCATCGCTGCGTCAAAAACGGAAGAGGAAGAATAATAACCTTATTGGCGAGGTTTTGAACCTCGCCTCTCTTTGTATTTTGTAGGCGTGGTTCACAAGATATTTGCAAGAGTTTTCAGTTGAGAATGTATCGGCCCAATTCACATTAACGAACAGAGGTTTCGCAGATGGCGTATAGCAATTGGACCTTAGAAACAGTAAAAAAAGCGTTTCAACTGGAAGAAGTTAATGCAGCCGGCATCTTTTCTAATGTAGAACCTGTGAATCCGAGTGCACATCTTACCACAACACTGGAGCGAAATGTACCATTAGCTTTCGCTATGGGCACAGAGAAGGCAAAATCAGAGCTGATTGTCTCTGCCATTCTGGTTGAACTCTGGGAGCACTTTGACCGCAGTATCAGTTTTTTTTCGGGGATTGACTTTAATGTTGATGCTGAAAACGGCTTGACCGGTGTTTGTGATTTCTTGGTAAGTCTGTCGCCAGCCCAATTTCATTTGGAGGCACCAGCCATTATCCTTGTTGAAGCAAAAAGGGATAATTTGACGATAGGACTCGGACAGTGTGTTGCAGAGATGGTTGCTGCCCAACGCTTTAATGCCGAACAAGGGAATGACATTCCTTGTGTCTACGGTACTACCACGTCAGGTATAGAGTGGGTATTTCTTAAGTTGGAGGAGAAGAAACTTCAACTTGACATGGCAGCCTACACAATTGAGCGGTGCGACAAAATCCTCGGTATCCTCGCCAGTATGGCGGCACAAAAAGCGTGAAGGAAACGGGCAGATAACGCCATCCGCCCGTTGTCAAAATCCACTAACTATCCAGATGGAAGATCGCCATCTTCAATTCGGTCATCTCTTCTATGGCGTATTTGGGACCTTCTTTGCCCATACCGCTCTCTTTGACACCGCCATACGGCATCAAATCTGCTCGCCACTGTGTCCCCCAGTTCACCATCAAGTTCCCAGATTCGACCTCACGGACGAACTTCATTGCCCAATCAACATTCTGCGTGAAGATTGCGGCACTCAGCCCGTAGTTCGTATCGTTGGCGAGTGCGATTGCCTCGTCGATGTCGTTAACACGCGTCACGCAGACAGCCGGTCCAAAGACTTCATCGCAGGAGATCTTCATCTCAGGTTTGACGTTGGCAAGGATCGCGGGTGAAACAAACTGGTCGTGTTTTTCGCCACCGGTAAGGAGTTCTGCACCGTCCGAAACGGCTTCCTGAATCCATTCTGCGACACGCGTAGCATCGCCTTCTCGAATCATCGGTCCCATGCGTGTGCCTTCTGCGAGCGGGTCGCCGGTATTGATTTGTGCGACTTCCGATTGGAATGCATCTAAGAAATCGCCGTAGATTTTCTCGTGTGCGATGACGCGCTGCGTTGAGATGCAGACCTGTCCCGCATTGGAATAACCGGACGCTGCGGCTGCGCGTGCGACTTTTTCAGGATCGGCATCAGGCATAACAATGAGCGGTGAATTGGAGCCGAGTTCCATTGTAACGCGCTTCAATCCAGCGACCCGACAAATATGCTCGCCGACATCACGGCTGCCAGTAAAGGTAATCTTTCGGACGCGTTGGTCTGCGCAGAGGGTATCACCGAT
>JAAXHI010000204.1:0-15231 GCA_012270875.1 Candidatus Poribacteria bacterium
ATCCGACAATCTTACAGCGTAGTGTCCTCTATTGAGACTATGGACATGAACCGACAACATTCAGAACATATCATAAGGAGTCATAAAATTGAAGAACAATATTTTAAAGGTTTTTAGCAGCGAGTTCGGAAAATCTTTGAACCTTACCAAAACACTGTTTCTCCTAATCGCGATCGCATCTTTACTAACGGCAGTCGCCTTCCATGCCGCTGCTGCTATCACGGGAAAAATTTCTGGCGTGATTACTGCTGAGGCGACGAATGAACCGCTCGCAAACGTCACGGTAACGATCGTCGGGACAAGTACCACTGCCACGACAAACAGTGCCGGTTACTACGTTATGACGAACATCCGACCCGGTGGCTATGATGTGAAAGTTGAACTGACCGGTTACGGTTCCGAAACTGTAGAAGGCGCGAAAGTCCTCGCTGGACTCACTACGACCCTCAACTTTGCCTTGAAAACTTCTGAGGTCGTCACGCTTGAAGGGATAACAGTAACGGCTACCAAACCGCTGATTAAAAAAGATGTCACGCAGACAACACGGATTGTTGAATCGGAGGATATTAAGGCGATGCCGCGCGATACTGTGAACGGCATTCTTCAGACGCTACCGGGGGTTTCGGTACTCAATTCAACAGGTTCGCTTCATGTCCGCGGGGGTCGGTCAATGGAGGTTAAATACCTGATTGACGGTATCCCGATTAGTGATCCGATCGGTAGAAGTTTGGGATTGAACATCAGCGCGAATTCACTTGAACAGATGGAAGTTATCACGGGTGGCTTCAACGCCGAACACGGCGATGCGCAATCCGCTATCGTTAACCTTATTACAAAGGCAGGCTCACACAAATTTTCGGGTCGGTTCAGGTACCGCGTCGGACAGTGGGGAACACACCACGGGGACCCGCTATACGGTCCTTGGTTGGACCCCGACAACGGATTTCGACCCGTCGCAATTGAACCCTTCAGAGGCGTTTTCCTCGGTAAACCTTACGATTATCAGACCCCCTACCGCGGCGATCCTACCACAGTCGCAGAGTTGGCAGAACGCGAAGGCGATGATCAAATAATCTTCACGGAGATCGCCCCGGGTGTTTACGCGGATAGGACAGAAAACCCGCTTCAGCCTGTCATAGACCCAGAAACAGGTGAACCGCAAGTAAATGAAGATACGGGTGAAGCCGTCATGACACGCCAACCTTACAAGGATGCCGATGGCACTGTTATCGACTATGAAAAGAAACAGGTTACGTTGTTAGACGGTTACATCGTGGATTTAAACCAGTATAGCGGTCTGTTCAACGATACGAAAAGTTATGACCTGTCCCCAAGCCACATCGGGGAATTCGCGCTCAGCGGACCGATATGGGGCAATCGCTTGACCTTCTCCTTTGACAGCCAACTACGACGAGATGAGAGTTACCTCCCGAATGACGGTGGAACGGGATATACACTTCAAGGTAAAATGAAGTTTGAGGTGACACCCAGTATCAAACTCTACGCAAGTGGACTCTTTGATCAGCGGGAAAACCACTCCTACGGTGGCAGTCTCCGCTTCTGGCCCAGCGCAATTCCTGTGGGGACAAGAGACGCACGGAGCCTCTCCTTTCAACTCTCACATAATATCAACTCAGGCACCTTCTACACCTTGACGCTTGGGCAATTCCGCCGTGCTGTTGAGAGCCATCAACCCGGTAAACTCTGGGATCCGTTAGAGAAAACATTTGATGAGAACGCTTGGGATCCCGAAAAAACGCCTGAGCAGAACGAAGCAGAAGGCAGAATCAGAAATCCGCCCCAACAGGCGTATAACGATACAACCTACTTCATCGCAGGAGATGACAATGCTTGGACGACTCGCGAGGCGACAACCTCAATATTAAGGGGGAATTTTGCAAGCCAAATTACGCCGAACCACTTGATTCAGACAGGGGTCGAATTCTTAGCGTACGACCTCTATAACCTCGGCGCGACAAATTATGGAAGCTCCAACCTCTACATGGAGTTTTATGACGTCCAGCCGCAGTCCTTGAGTATGTATGTCCAAGACAAGATGGAGTATGAAGGGATGATCGTCAATGCAGGATTACGATATGACCTCTATAATCCAGATGGTATCTCGCCTGCTGACCCATTCGACCCATTGGAACTCAACGACGACGGCACAATCAAGCTCGACAAAAGCACCTATAAAGTTGGATTGCCTGTTATCAAAGATCCTGTTAAGGCTTCTACCAAACACATGATCGCGCCACGTCTCGGTATCTCCTATCCGATTACTGACCGGACGAAATTGCACTTCACCTACGGACACTACTACCAGATTCCACAAGGTGATGACCTCTACGAAAACCTCAATTTCGATATGCGAGGTGCCATCCGAAGAAGAGGCAATCCCGATCTCAATCCAGAGCGAACTATCGGCTATGAAGTTGGGGTCATACAGCAATTCACCGACGACCTAACGATTGATCTCACAGGGTTCACCAAGGATATTGACAAACTCGTCAATAGCGTGCATGTTGACATTACCAACGATTACAGTTACTTCCTTAATGGTGAATTTGACGGTGTCACCCACGGTATCTACGGCAGGGTTCAGGGATTTGAACTCACGATCCGAAAGTGGCGCACCGGTCGAAGTCCGGTCTCTGGGATGTTGAGTTATACTTATTCCGTCGCGAAAGGGAAAGGCTCCAGTCGAAATCTGGGATACCTGACCTACTACCGACAACAGCCTGATGTAACGGAAAGCCATCCGTTGGCATGGGATCAACGTCATATCTTCTCAGGAACGCTGGACATTCAATTGCCCTTCGATTCGGCAGTCAACTTCGTTGGCAGATACGGTAGCGGCTTGCCCTATACACCGAATCCGAGAGCACCTATCAAACCTGATATCAACTCGAAACGATACCCGGCGACCTATAATGTTGACGCGCTGATTAGCAAACGGAGTCGGATTGCTGGGTTGACTTATACGCTCTTTGTAGACATTCGGAACATTTTCAACACGAGGAACCTTGACGATATTTTAGATGCAGTAACGTATGACCGCTACGGCATCCCGCTCAGCAGTCAAAAGCATTCCCATCCGCTATCATGGAACTCACCGCGCTTGGTCATGATGGGTGTGAGTTTGGATTTTTAGTTGCATAAGATTAGGACTTACGCATCCCGTCTTAAAGTCCCCCTGATAAGGGGGATTTAGGGGGTTTATAACATGAAAAATATCACTTTTGCGTAAGTCCTGAAGATAATAAGAAGGCAGACAATGCGGATGCAAGAAATCGCAGAAGCCATAAAAACATTAAGTTCCGCTGATCGGCATCATCTACTGAAACTATTGAAAGAGCAGGACGAAGTTGATAAACTCGAAGTATTTCATCAAGTCCTGCTATCGCGAGGCTTAGTTAAAGAGGTGAAGAAACCTCACGTCACTGACACGGTTGAACGGCAACTCATTGAGGTCAAGGGAAAACCTGTCTCAGAAACAATTATTGAGGAGCGGAAGTGAACCTTCAAACAACAGTACCGCTTTCATCAATCTACACACGAGAAGAGGATTTCTCCGCAGATCTCGCTGATAATCTTGATGCCCTCAGAGTCGGAAGTTTTGAGGATCCTGAGACAGAATCCAATGTTGGCACGCGCAGAGCAGATATTGTTGCTGTCGGGGAAGATGGGACGCTTGTAGTCGAAAACCAGTTTGGCAAGGCGGATTGGGATCATTGGGGCTGACTTGAGGCTTACGCACGTCTGAAAGGAGCTGACGTGGCTGTGTTGGTAGCCGAAGACTTTGAGGAACTGATGATTGTTACGTGTAGATTCCGCGACGAAGACAGCAACATTGATTGGTATCTCGTTCAAGCACAAGCAAATTCACATAATGAACTGTCTTTCCATCACGTCGTTGGACCTGCGATAGATATCCAAACCGAGAGAAAAGTTGAAGGTGAGGAAAGCGAATTCTGGGCACCGATCCGTAAGGGGGACGGGTTATTTTCCGGAAAACCTATCCTTATCCGGAACGATGGTTATATCTCAGAGGCTACCCGTGGTGTAGAGGTATGCCTCCATCTTACCAGCCATCAATGCTATATTCGATTATGGATTCGAGGGAAAAACAGATTGGAACGCCGAGACAAAGTTAAGGAATTATTTCGAGAATCAAATTACGAATACAAAGATAGAGACACAGCGATGTACGCAACGTTGATATTTCCTGTTCTTGACAAGGGTAGGAAAGATCAGGATGCTTGGCCTGAAATGCGTAAAAAATTAGTCGCTATGGGCACCGATATCTACAATAAGATTAACGAATCTGACTTGTAGGACTGAGCTTAATATGCCGTTTGTTGTTGAACTGTATTTTGACCCCTCAACTGAAGAACGCATTCGTGATGCGTGGAAAGCGATTGATGAAGCGTGGATTAGCGATTCTATGCCCAAAGGGGTTACCGTCCGCATGTATCACTTGGGGTGTGCGACCATCTTGACACGGATTCACTTGCACAAGAGCTTTCAACATTTGCGGCGGGTGTTACACCGTTTCGATTGTCGTTCCCCAGTATAGGTGTTTTTTCTTCATCGGAAGGGGTTGTTTACTTAGGCGTAACTGTCACTGAGCAGCTACTTAATTTACATACGACATTTCATAAAATCTTCAAAAAGTACGCAGAGAAACAACGGGAATATTATACCATTGGAAGATGGGTGCCGCATTGCACACTCGCTTTCGGTTTGTCAGAACATCAGATTGCTGAAGCAGTAACTGTTTGTCGGCAAATTGATTTACCAGTTTCCACGGAAGTCAAAGAGATTGGTGTGGTGGGGGTGTCTCCTACAAGTTGTCAAACGCTGTTTTCGTGCAGTCTCAAAACAACTGATAAGATTGAACGTAATGACGAATTGCGTCCTGAGTATGACGAAACGCTGTTAAAAAATGGCATTCGCGGGAAATATGCGAAGCAATAAGATAATCAATAAAGGGAAAATTACCATGAGTATATATGAATTCACACTCATTTTAACAGCCGACCCGAATGAAGAAGAAGCAGATCGGCTCTATAGCATTTTTGATGACGGAACTATTGCCTCAGTTGAAGGGGTACCCCAAATTCATTTTCACCGTGAGGCTTCTTCCTTGGAGGCTGCTATCGTTTCCGCGCTACTGGAGGTCCGAAAAGCAGGTTTTGATGCTGTCCGTGTACACATCAACCCAAAGGTTATGCTTGGAGCAATAGGCAATATAGATTTACGGGAGCGCGGTATTGACGAAGCACAAGCGGCAGAAATGCGAGCACGCCTCGCATCTTTTGCTGAAGATTGGGAAAGTCCGGAGATGAATGTCTATGACAACTATGATGAGGAGAGAGCTAAGTTACAAACGCGGTGATGTCATTTTATCACGCTTTCCTGATTCCAATTTGTACACAGCCAAACTACGTCCCGCATTAATTGTTCAAGCGGATAATCTACAAACAGGTTTATCCCAATTGGTTGTGGCGATGATTACCAGCAACATGTCCCGTGCCAATCATCCGAGCCGTGTCACCATTTTAGTTTCCGCATCGGAGGGACAACAATCTGGATTAATCATGGATTCAGTAGTGATGACCGATAATCTTGCTACAATTGTTGAATCAACTATTGAGCGTGTTGTTGGATCGGTTCCAATGGAAAAAATTGACGCAGCTTTACGTCATACGTTAAATTTATAATGACTGATGAAAAAAGGAATTTGATGATGGATCCTAAATCTTTCGCTCAAATATATTTCATAATGATCCCGATTATATGTGGGATTGTGGGGGGATTTTTCTTGGTAATCGGGTTACGGGGCATCATAACGAAACGACCTTTTTTGGTTTCGAGTAGATGGCTGTTATTAGCAATTTCTCTTGCTTTTCTACCGGGTATCTCAATGATTTTTTTTCCAGATTCGATCCCTTTCATACTAAAGTGGTTAAACCCTATCATTTTTACGGTTGTCTTTGTGACGATGTGTTTTACGTTGCAGGGTTACACTACATTCGGCATCACAGATGCATCGTTCCGGGAAGCACTACTCGCAGCACTCCAAAAATTACAACTGCCTTATGAGGAAATGCTGTCTTCCATACGACTTACATCTATTGAAGCGGATCTTCAGGTATCTGTTCAATCTTGGGTGGGATCAGGAATGATTAAGATCAAGCAACGCAAGCATCGTTCTCAACTTACGGAGATAGTCGCCGCCATGAACGAGCATTTTCGTAGATCATCTGCGTCTGTGAATCTAACAACTTGTATTATCTATCTGGTAATGGGAATACTGATGGCTGCTCTTGGAATTGGGGCGGTGTTTTTCTTTCAAAACGTCATCATGGAACTACTATAAGTGAGAAATTGATTATAAAAGTGCATGAATTCACGCTCATTTTAACAACCGACCCGAATGAAGAAGAAGCAGACCTGCTCTACAGCATCTTTGATGATGGGATAATTGCCACGATTGGCGAAGTGCCACAGATTCACTTTCACCGTGAGGCATCATCGTTGGAGGAAGCAATTGGTTCGGCTCTGGAGAATGTCAAAGTAGCAGACTTTGATGCTATTCGCGTGGAAATCGAACCGCAGTTACTCGGACACAAGACATAGGCGTTTCAAACAGAACAACCACTATAAACGGATGAATTTAGCGGAAGTCAACTTCAAAAGCGAATCTACACGCATAAAAATTATACTCATTTGCATCCTGATCGCCTCGGGTGCTTTGGTGTTACGGAATGTCGGACACAGCGGGATTACCTATTGGGACGAGGGATTTCACGCGGTCGTTGCTCGGAATTTGACGAAACATCCGCTCAAATTCACGCTCTACGATCAACCGTGGCTCCCTTACGACTATAAAGGTTGGGGTGAGAACCACATCTGGCTGCATAAACCGCCTGTCGCGATGTGGACAATCTGGATTTCGCACCTGATTTTCGGTATCAACACGTTCGCACTCCGATTGCCATCTGCAATCAGCCTCGTTATAGTCGCGTGGCTGACATATCGGATCGCCGCGGATCTCTTTGACAAACGGGCAGGACTTATCGCTGCGTTTCTTGTCGGTTTCAACCCGTTTCTCTTTGCGTCTGTTCACGGTTACCGCTATTCGGATCACATTGATATTGCGCTGCTACTCTGGGTACAGGTCTCGTGTTGGTTTCTGCTCCGCGCGGTTCGGACGGGCAAACGACGGAATTACATCTTATCGGGGGTCGCTATGGGGATCGCGTATCTCTCGAAAAGTTACCTCGCTTGTATTACCTTCGGCATCGCACTCGTCGTTTGGGGGGTTGCGCGTGGGAAACAGATTTATTACAAGAGACGCGCATCAGATGACAACGCACAGACCGAGACGATAGACGCAAAGATCCGACTCAGTGACGTTGGCTTACAACTTTTAGTGGGCATTGCGACAGTCGCACCGTGGGTTACCTATTGTCTGATCTACTATCGGAAGGAATTCTTATGGGAACATAAACGCGTGCTTGATCATCTTAACACAGATGTCGAAAGTTGGGGCGCGAGTTGGGATCGACCGCTGTTTGACTATATGCCGCTGTTCTATCCGGTGTTCTATGCTGCCCTTTTCGCCGCGGTTTTGTGTCTATTGGTCGTTATGTTCAGACGCTGGGGATTAGCGGAACTCTTTGTGTTAGCGTGGGGGATTGGGGTCATTGTCCCGCACACGCTTGCGGAAACAAAAACGCCGTCAGCAACAATGATCGCCGTGTCACCTCTGTTGATCTGCTTGGCAGCAATTATCAGTCGCGCATGGCAACGACGCGATTGGGTCTACACTGCAATTTGGGCTGCAGGAATGCTCGCGGTTACGATCATCTCCGGCGGCCGGACTTTGGTTAAGGGGCGGGATCAATTCGATGGACTGAAAAAAATCGCGCCTTTTATTGAGACGAATTTCTGGATTGTTGAGCAGCTGATTGGATTTGGGATACTGCTCGCAGCTTTCGCTGGCATCTATATGCTGGTGCGCCGGTATGACTGGCAAAAGTGGCTATGGCTTGGACTCCGGATAGTCGCACTGATGATTGCCGTATTCTACGTAAGAGGCTATGTGGATGCCGCATATAAAGTCACGGAGCGCAACAGCAAAATCCCGCTATACGAAAAGAGTGGCACCCGTCTCCAACGTGAGATGCCGGAGAACGCTTGTTTTTTTCTTGATGATGAACGCGTCGGTGCTCATTTCGATCTGATGTACTACGCCGATCGGTCAACATACCAGATTTACAATGTGCACATGTCAGCACCTCGCGACTTTGAGAACCAAGCCAAGACAGCGCGTGAAGCAGGCGCGATTCCGTACATCTTCTCCGTCAAGGATACTGCTTACGATTATCCGCTGTTTCTTGAAGGTGAAACAGACATCGGCAATGGAAAAACGCAACGGTATCGGGTTTTTGAAATCACGGAAACCGAGTGATTCGTCAAGTAAAAGGTGATAGTTATGGAAATTAAACCGATCAAAACCGAAACTGACTACGAAGATGCGCTTAAGGCAGTAGAACAACTGTGGGGGGCAAGTTACGGTTCGCCAGACGCGGACAAACTTGATGTGCTTGTCACACTGGTAGAAGCTTATGAAGAGGAACATTATCCGATTCCTCCGCCAGATCCGATTGAAGCAATCCGCCATTACATGGAAAACCAAGGGTTATCTGAGCACGACTTGGAACCGTATTTCGGTTCGCATGTATGTGTTTCAGAAGTCCTGAATCGGCAACGTAGTTTATCTCTGGATATGATTAGGAATTTGCACAACGAACTTGGAATTCCGGCGGATATTCTTGTCCAACCTTATGCATTACAAACTGCTTGATGAACCTCCAGTAGTTTCTATGAGAATTTATGGTTATTATCGAAATCATTTTTAATGAGATTGCCCTTGGTAAAAATCTATCATCAAGATTAGCATATATTATGAGGTAAAACAAAAATTATGAAATTATTACGATATACACTATGCCTATCCACGCTTCTCGCACTCGCTGTACTACCGGCAAGTGCACAAGTGGATTGGAAAGCACTTGACGTAGGTAACCTCTCGTCTGCTGTTTTTAACACAGCGGTCGTCGGTTATCCGAGCAACCCGACTGCGAATCCTTCAGGTTGGTGGCCTGCTGGAACAAACGATTCTTATATTTTTGAGGGGAACATCTGGATCGGTGCCAAAAAGGGGGGTGAGGTCGCCGTTTCCGAATCGGACGGTAGACAAAGTGAGATTTGGCCCACTGATGATAGCCCTGAAGTCGTCTCAGACAAACCCGGCGTAACATCAAAAGGAACACCGACGAATCAAGCCATCATGTTCAAATGCTCTGACACGAACCCCGATGCAAATAAAGGCACGATTCTCGGATTGGAACTTGAGGTCAACGGGTTCCAATGGAGTTATGCACCGCTCTACGACTTCTTTATCCTTGAGTACAACGTCAAAAATGTCGGTGACGACACGCTTGAAGATGTGTTTATGGCGTTTCGTTACGATGTGGATGTCTCCAGTAACGAAACAGGTACAGCGAGTTATTCAGCAGATGACTTCGTCGCACTTGATCAGACCCCGGACGGGCTGAATCCCGAAGCTCACCCGAATCGTTACCTCTCTTATGGATACTCCAACGCCTCTGCACCCGGATATATCGGTTTACGGGTATTGGACGCGTATATAGGTGATAATCCAGAGGATCCCGCGGCAAAGATCCCTTTTATCGCGCACAAACGGATTACGATCGACACAGATCCAACGACTGATGCAGAAATATACGCTATAATTAGCACGCCCGGCATTGAGCCGCTGCCCGCAAACTATGACGATCAACGCTTTATCCAATCTTATGGACCGGTCGAATCACTTGCCCCTGGGGATTCGTTCAATGTTATCATCACAGTCGCGATCGGTGAAGGTCTCACCGGTTTACAGGCATCTGCCGACTGGGCGCAAAAATTGTATGACGACGGTTATGTTGCACCTGCACCACCCCCCTCCCCACTTGTAACGGCTTATCCTGCTGACCAACAGGTAACCCTTGTCTGGGAGAGCGAAGGACGCTGGGTTGATGCGGGTGTTAGCAAGAATATTGAAGAATATGTTGATGTAACCGACCCAGAGAAGATTTTTGAGGGGTATCGCGTCTACAGACGCGATGTCTCTTACGATGAAACCACTGGTAACCCTGTTGAAGACTGGACAATGCTGATGGAGTTCGATAAACCGAGTGCAACCGGTAATTTCTTTACAGTGTCGCACGTTGGTAAGCAGTCAGACGCTAAGATTGAAAGTGGGGGCGATGAACCCTTCTTCTCGAGTTTCTTCAAAAGTGCCGTCTACATGATCAAATTCAACTCCAGCACCAGTTTTGAAATCGTCAACACAACACTTTGGGAAGTGATGCCGTATAATCCGACCTTTGAGGATGGAGGCGGATACGTTGTTCTTGATCCCGATACTGGTGCCCCCTACCCAGATGGAACCTATCGTTCCGGTGCGACTATCTATTTCGGTGGACTCTATGTGCAGATTTCCGACGGTCCCTCAGGGCCACCCGTCGCAGGCGACATCTTCCGCGTCGTTTCCACACCGTCGCAGGCACTCGGTGAAGACGCGGGTATCAAGAATTTCTATACCGACACAGGCTTAACCAACGGACTCGAATACACCTATGCCGTTACTTCTTACGATACTGGCAACCCTAAAACAGATTTGGTTGCGATGGAGAGTAGCCAGATTGAGACGATGGTTCGTATTGTGCCACGCGCGCAGCCTGCCGGGTATCGAGCCGCTGAGGTTACGGATATCGTACAACAGGGGCAGGGGAGTGTTACTCTTGAACCGATGGTACTCGCACCCGATAAAGTTACTGGACACCAATATAAAATCGTCTGGTCGGGTGCGAAACAGACGGGTCCCGCTGCATATATTACCGGTCCCGGTTATCAATCCCCTGCCTATGAGATTGTCAACACGACGACAAACGAAACCGTCGTTGAACAACAATTCTTCGATTGGTATGATCCGGAACATCAAGAAGCCGTTGAAGTCCTCTCACCGATGTTTGATGGCATTGTTCTGAAAATAACAGGGGTTGATGTGTCCTACGGGACGCCAGCCGAAAACCCGATTGTCGATGTTCAGTTGACAGCAGGCACAGTGACAGATTGGGCGGTGGATATCCAATCCCCTGGCTTTGGTGAGAATACATGGCCCAACGTCTGGTGGTCAACGTATTACCGTCCGAATACGTATTCAATCACATTTACTGACGATACACACGTCAAGGTGGTGGACGAAGACACTGACGAGGAAATCAAATTCAACGACCAACGCGCCGATGGATATGCGATTCTGACGGGCGCAGGCTGGCAGGATACATACAATCCAGCGGAGACACCCGACTTCTTCCGAATTTATATCCGAGGCGGGTATGTCTATATCAGAGATCCAAATCAGGAGATCTCGGCGGGTGACGTTTTCACGGTTGAAATGGGCGGGGTCAGCGCACCACGAGACGGCGACGAATCCCTTTTGACGACGAAAGAAGAGACTTTGGACGCTGAAAATATCGAAGCTGATCTCGGAAAAATCCGCGTCGTGCCAAACCCTTATTTCGTCACGAATAGGGCAGTTACATCGGAAGGAACGGATAAGATCTTCTTCACGCATCTGCCACCGCACTGTACCATTCGGATTTATACATTAGCAGGCGAATTAGTCCGGACGATTGAACACGAAAGTCATGCCACTTACCACCCGAATGTCGCTCCGGATGACCGTTCGTTACAAGGTGACAAGGGTGGCACAGCCTCTTTTGAACTCCTTAATCGCTACAATCAGGCACTCGCAAGCGGTATCTATATTTATCATGTCGAAGCCCGTGACGAAAGTGATACAGTCGTCGGCAACAAAATCGGTAGATTCGCTATTATCCGATAGCAGGAGAAATACATGCGATATATAATAAATTATACTCTTTTATTTTTGCTTCTGGCACTGTGGGGTGTTCCGAGTCATGCCACAACTAACGTCGGCACAGCCGGTGCCCAGTTTCTGAAAATCGGTCCCGGTGCCCGAGTAGACAGTCTCGGCGGTGCGTTCGGCGCGCTCGCCGACGATGTAACCAGCATCTACTGGAACCCCGCAGGGATAAGCCAACTCGAAAAAACCAGTTTTTCAGATACACAAATATTCTGGCTTGCCGATATTCGTTATAACTATCTCGCGTTCGCCACGCCGATAGAAAACGTCGGCACTTTGGGCGCAAGCGTCACATTCCTCAACGTCCCTGATACAGAGATTACCACGCTCACGAAGCCCGACGGCACCGGTCTCTGGTATTCTGCTTATGATGCTGCAGTCTCCTTGGC
This sequence comes from Candidatus Poribacteria bacterium, assembly GCA_012270875.1. GTDB lineage: Bacteria > Poribacteria > WGA-4E > WGA-4E > WGA-3G > WGA-3G. The sequence continues at coordinate 12,421 of JAAXHI010000204.1, forward strand.
GTATGCCAGACAACTCTACGCGAAAGAATCCGGCGTTAAATTCTCTTTTGGAATCAATGCTAAATACATCCACCAGCAGATCCATCGGGAAAGTGCCAGAGGTGTCGCGATTGATGTCGGAACGCTATATCATACCGGTTGGCGGAGTCTACAGATCGGGATGTGTTTCTCAAACTTCGGGCCGGAGATGCGCTTCGGGGGTCCCGATCTGGAGAGTGGTGCCGAGGAAGCCGGTGACCCAAGAACCGCAGATTATCGCCCGTTCCCGAATACAACGAATCCTGCACGGAAAGCAGCGTTAGAAACAATCGAATTCCCGCTGCCTTCTAACTTCCGACTCGGTGTTGCCTACGATATCATTGACACGGGTGATAACCTCCTCACCCTTGCGCTTGATGTCAACCATCCGAACGACAACAGCGAACGGTTGAACATCGGTATGGAGTATTGGTTTAAAAAGATGGCGGCACTTCGCGGTGGCTACAAATTCCGACTCGGTGAAGACTGGTGGGAGGATGAAGAAGGACTCACGCTCGGTTTAGGTATCCACTTAGCACTCGGTAAAAGGGTGCTTGCGCTTGATTATGCGTACGCCGATTTCGGACGGCTACAGCAAGCACACCGTGTCAGTTTAGGCTTGCAGTTCTAAAGGCAACAAATATGACAGACACACCGAACATCGTTTATCTCCTCGCAGATCAGATTCGAGCGTGTTCGTTGCCAGTATACGGCGACACACAGATCGAAACGCCGCATATCGACCGACTTGCGCGGGAAGGCACCGTCTTCTCAAACGCAATTGCCACCGCACCCGTTTGCACGCCTTATCGTTCCATGCTCCTCACCGGACGACACCCACAGACGACCGGACACCTTATTAACTTCGTCAAAACTCGACACGATGAAATCGGACTCGGCGATGTTTTCAACCGAAACGGCTACCGGACGGCGTGGGTCGGCAAATGGCATCTCCACACCGGTTCGTTCCCAGAGATCGGCGGACGCGACTACGTCCCCGAAGGACGCGACCGCCTCGGATTCCAACACTGGCGCGGTTATAACTTCCACACCGATTATTTTAACGGCACGGTGAATCTTGACGAAGATTGGCGGAACGAAAGATGGGAGGGGTACGAAACCGACGCATTGAACCGATACGCTTTCCAGTTTATGGATGATGTGGACGATGATAACCCGTTTTGTCTGTTTATCTCACCGCACCAAGCACACTCGACACCCTACGAGTTCGCGCCACAAGAATACTATGACCGACTCCCCGCTGAACTTCAACTCCCAGAAAACGTTCCAGATTCGGTTCGCGAACAGTCGTTGAATATTTACCGACACTACCTCGCCATGGTGCTAACAGTAGACGATATGCTCGGTGAGTTGATGGCGTATCTTGAAAGGACGGGACGCGTCGAAAACACACTGCTCGTCTTCGGATCCGATCACGGCACGCAAGGCGGCGCACAAGGCATTAATTTCTGGGCGAAGCGGGAACCTTACGAGGAATCCATCAAAGTACCACTGGTTATGCGACTCCCCGGTGTCTTTGAAGGCAACCGCACCTGTGACACGCTCACATCACCCGTAGACCTGTTCCCATCGCTCTGTGGGTTATGTGGTATCCAGCCACCCCGGACCGTTGAAGGTTACGATCTTTCCGCATCTTGGCGCGGCGAAACCGATGCCTTTGAACAGGAAGCCGTCCTAACGATGAACTTTGGTTCGACTTATGATTATCTCGTTGATGGTAACGAATGGCGCGGTGCCCGCACAAAAACGCACAGTTACGCACGCTGGCTCGACGGCAAACGGATGTTATACGATATAGAAACAGATCCCTTGCAGATAAACAATCTCATTGACAATCCCGAAGCGAAACCTTTAGCAGACGCAATGGAAAATACGCTCTCCGACCTGATGGACGCTCGCAACGATAAACTCCAACCCGCGACAAGTTACATCGACTGGTATGACCTACAACGCCGCATCGTCCGTAACGCTCACGGTCCCCTCGGCAACCCAGAAGACGAACCCGACTGGTCGTTATTGAAATGATTTGACAATATTATAAAATGAACGTCAGTTTGAAAAACGGTGGGATGATAATTAGGGGATTGTCGTTAGTTTTCAGCGGATTCCAATCGAATCGCTACGAGTGCCTCCTGCGCTTTGCGAGGCAGTTCGAGAAAGATGAAATAGGATTCGGGATATAAATAGTCCTCCTGGGATTCATCAACGATTCGCAGGTATCCTTCTTGCGCTGCCTTTTCGTCCGGCAAAATTTGGTAGAGTTTTCGTATCTCTAAGTCTTCACAACCACCATTTTCGATGCAAAGCACAAATTGTGTTTCTGATAATTTCTTTTGCATTGTTTTAATCCAAGAATCGTTTGATTTTCATCTTTTTTCTCCCAATTCCGTGGGCTTCATACCAATGAATCTCTGCTCTTCGGATACTGCCTTTCGTCAGACGAATATAAGCAGTTCCCTTAAGTTTCCGCCATCTTCCAGAACCGTATTGTTCACGGAACCTCCGAATCTCACGGATTCGTCCACCTACTGCGATTGTCTCAACATCCTCAATCCCGCCAATAATTTCAAAGTGCATTGGTTACTAAAAGGTGCCTTCTTATGAGGTTTGATGAAATCTGCACTTGCTTCCTCAAGCATAAAGAGCAGTTCGGCAGTATATGGAATTGGGTTTAGTTAATATATCTTATCAATTATATCTTGCATGTATTGAATTGTCAAGGAGAGTCGTAAATCCTTGTGGTTCTCGAAAATCTATTGCTTAAAGAAATCT
>JAAXHI010000204.1:15266-22034 GCA_012270875.1 Candidatus Poribacteria bacterium
ATGACTCTTCAAGAAATAATTTTAGCGTTAGAAAAATTTTGGGCAGACCACGGCTGCGTCATCCAACAACCGTGCGATATAGAAGTCGGCGCAGGGACATTCAACTCGGCGACGTTTTTACGATGCCTCGGTCCAGAACCGTGGCAAGTGGCTTATGTAGAACCCGTCCGCCGTCCAACCGACGGCAGGTACGCAGAAAATCCTTTCCGTGTCGGCGCATATTACCAGTATCAGGTGATACTCAAACCCGCACCTGAAAATGTGCTACCTCTCTACCTTGAGAGCCTTTATAGTCTCGGTATCTCCCCACGTAAAAACGACATCCGTTTCGTCGAAGACGACTGGGAATCACCGACGCTCGGTGCCTCCGGTCTCGGTTGGGAGGTTTGGTGGAACGGCGCAGAAGTCACACAGTTCACTTACTTCCAACAGATGGGGAGCATTGATCTCGATCCGATTTGTGCTGAGATTACCTACGGACTGGAACGGATCGCACTCTACCTACAGGATGTAGACGATTTTTTCGACATCCGTTGGAACGAACACGTTAACTACGGGGATGTGCATCGGCAAAGCGAGGTGGAATACTCAACCTACAACTTCGAGCAAGCAAACGTAGAGATGCTCTTTGAGTTGTTCAGTACCTACGAGAAGGAGACGCACGCCTGCTTGGATGCAGGGTTGGTGCTACCGGCGACCGATCACGTCTTAAAATGTTCCCACACCTTCAATATGTTAGATGCCCGCGGTGTTATTAGCGTCACGGAACGGGTGAGTTACATCGAACGTGTGCGGCGACTTGCACAACGGATCGCACGGGCATACGTCAAACAGCGTGAAGAGATGGAACACCCGCTCATGGGACGTTTTGGCACGGCATCAACCCCCATCTTTAACCGCACCGAACCAGCCTCCACCGCGGTAGATGCAGTTTCTAACCGCACTGAAACCGCTGACCTCCTGTTTGAAATCGGCACCGAAGAGATACCCGCGAGTTATGTTTCGCCTGCCCTTGCGCAGCTGCGCGAAATCGCAACCGAATCCCTAACGAACCATAGAATCCCGTTTGGCGAAATTGAGACATTCGGCACACCGCGCCGTATCACGCTCAGCATCAAAGACCTCAAGACGCTTCAAGAAAGCGAAGAGACAGAAGTCGTGGGACCGCCGAAACGGATCGCTTTTGATGAAAACGGTGAACCCACAAAAGCGGCGATCGGCTTCGCAAAGACGCAAGGCGTTGAACTCTCAGCACTCCGTATCGTCGAAACCGAACGCGGTGAGTATGTTGCTGCCTCAAAACTCGAAAAGGGTGTCGCAGTACAAGAGGTGTTACGAGTGCTTCTGCCTGAATGGATTGAAGCCCTCCGTTTTCCGAAAACTATGCGTTGGGAGACCAAATCCGAAGAACCGCCCGCGTTCGCACGCTTCGCACGTCCGTTGCGTTGGCTTGTCGCACTATTGGGAGATGAAGTTATCAACTGCGCCTATGGAGATGCACAAGCAGGACGGATAACCTATGGACACCGTTCCCTGCATCCCAACCCGATAACCTTGGCATCAGCAAACTTAGATACATACATAGAGGAATTGCGTGCTGTGGACGTGATTGTCTGTCCGAATGAGCGACGCGAGACGATCAAAAAGCAGGTAACATCTATTTTAGAGGGAGAAGACAATCTCCCAAAACTCGACGACGAACTGCTGGATACGGTGAACTACCTCGTAGAGAACCCGCAACCCATCGTTGGGAATTTCAGTGGATCGCATCTGGAGTTACCACCTGAAGTGCTGATCACTGCCATGAAGAAGCATCAACGCTATTTCCCGATGTGGAAAAACGAATCGGAATTGGCGGCGAAATTCATCACGATTTCCAACGGAACCGATGGCAATTTTGACGGCGTTCAGCACGGAAATGAGCGCGTCCTCCGAGCAAGGCTCAACGATGCCGAGTTCTTCTACGAGGAGGACCAGAAAAGCAGTCTCGCTGATAAAGTTGAACGTCTGGGAGCGGTCGTCTTTCACGCCAAACTCGGATCACTCTTGGATAAAGCGGAACGGCTTAAAGCGTTGGTTAAATTTATCACCAAAGAACTACAAGCGACAGAAACGACCGCCGCGCATGCAGAACGTGCCGCATGGCTCTGTAAGGCGGATTTAACGACACAGATGGTCATCGAATTCCCGACATTGCAAGGTATTACTGGAAAATACTACGCGCAGAATTCTGGGGAACCTGAACCCGTCGCCACCGCTATTGCTGAGCATTACCAACCACTCGGCGCGGATACACCACTACCCGAATCCGAAGTCGGCGCGCTTCTCGCTATTGCTGACAAACTCGACACCATCGTCGGATACTTTGGCATAGAAGAACGTCCCACAGGTTCGCAAGACCCGTATTCGCTACGAAGGCACGCGCTCGGTACCATCCGTATTCTCCAAGATCGGCAGCTGCTCCTCTCTTTAGATGCAGTCATAGAAAAGGCGATCTTGCTCTACACGGTGCCGTTGGCAGACGATACACAAACCAGTGTTCTCAGTTTCGTCAAGGAACGTCTACGCGTCATTTTGCAGGAGACTCAGCAATACGCGCCCGACCTTGCTGATGCGGTTTTGGCTGTCGATGGTGTCAACGTCATTGATGTTCTCAAACGCGCCGGTGTACTTGCCGAATTTCGCTTGACATCAAACTTTGAAGAAGTATATAATGCCCTCAATCGAGTCCTGAGAATTTTACCGCCGAGTGCACCGGAGACTGTAGACGCAACGCTGCTGCAAGACGATACAGAGAAACAACTTTTTGATTGTATCACTGCGGTAGAACCGGACATCGAACAGAGCATTCAGGAACGCGACTACGCTAAACTTTTGGCGCAGCTTGCCACTTTACAACCCGCAATTGATCGTTTCTTTGATGATGTCCTTGTTATGGCGGAGGAACCGGCGCTGCGCACGAACCGATTGGCGTTGTTGAATAAAATCGGGCGGAATATTTATGCCATCGCAGACTTAACAAAACTCGTGATCGCGGGAAATTAGATTGTAAGAGACATCTGAACGCGCCTGCTGATACGACAGGAGAAAAACATGAAGCGACACCGCATTTGTAATATATTGAGAACCAGTATCTATCTTCCATTCATCGCGGCTATTGTACTGTTGATTGCGTGTGGTGAGAAAGAGAACAGGGATATTATTGAAGCGCGAGCCGCTATTGTTCGCGGGGACTATACCGCTGCACAAACGGCAGTCCAAAAAACGGATTCTGGGAACGAGGAAGGGCGACATCTGAAGGCTTTTCTACAAAACCGGACACGCACTGAAACAGAGAGTTGGCACCAAGCGATTGCACAATCAAACGCTTATCTCGAAACACTGTCCGCTGAAATCCGCACTATTTCGTTGCTGGAAGACCCGGATTCTGATGATCTTGACCAACAGGAGCGGCTCATCCGTGCACAGAATTCTATCTCTGGTCTCTTCGCCGTATCGCTTGCGGAGGCAGTCGAGAAGCGGGCAGAATTGCTAACTGAACTCGTCGCACACTCGGACTCTGCTGTCGTCCAAGCACTGTTAGCTGCGGAAAAGTGTTACCAGTCGAATCCACGCGTGGCAGTCGCGCAACTCACGAAAAAACTTGGAAGCGGAGATGCGGTTATTGAACTATTACAGCAGGCAACACGCCACGAAGATTCCGCCATACAAAAGGAAGCAGTGCGCCGTCTTGGCGCGATGCAGAACCCTCAATTAATCTCAACCTTTGAAGAAGTACTCACGAGAGCGGTGGACATTCCCGAAGTCGCATACAGAGCTATTGTTGCTCTGGAGCAATTGGCGAGTTCAGGTGCCGCTGATAGTGTCGCTATTGTGCAGGGACTCCAACTCGCACTCAAAAACAATAGCGCACAGGTCCGAATGCACGCCGCAAAACTGCTCGGCAGCATCCAAACCGAAGCTGCGATCGCCGATCTCGTCCGACTGCTCGCAGATCCGAACAGTTACGTCAAAGATACAGCCATAGCTGCCCTCACCCGTATAGGAGATCCCGCAACTAACGCACTCCTTGAAGTCTTGGACACGCGGGCGCGAAACCTGATTCCCGACGAGGATACCGGCTTTACTGCAGACTATCAATACATCGCGAGTGCTTACATTGACGATCTGTGGATGAAAAAATACCGAATCGGTACACAGTCGGCTGCAATCCAAACCCTTGGCCTCCTCAGAGCGGAAGCGGCTGTCCAACCGCTGATCAAAGAGTTAGCGAACGAAGAATTGCGAGGTGCTGCTTTGGCGGCACTCATCGAAATGCGTGGTGTTGCTGTTCCATCTATGCTTGACGCACTCAAAAACGACACAAATGAAATTCGGATAAAGGTCGCAGAGGCACTCGGAACGATCGGTGACCGGAACGCAATTACGCCGCTCATTGATGCTTTAAATAACGACCCGCATAAAGAGGTACAAGCATTGGCAGCAACAGGTCTCGGCAACATGCTGGCGCGTCGTGCTGTTTCGGCTCTTACGGATGCTCTCTCCTATGATGATACCACTGCTACCAACGCTGCTGAGGCAATCGGAAAAATTGGCGTATCTACAGAAGATGCTGTTCAAAAGTTAATCATCATGGCGATGGATAAACAGATGCGCGAAACCTTACGTATCGCTGCTATTGGTGCGCTCTGGCAACTCAAACCCGAAACAGCAACACAACCGATGCTGCTTCTGATGTTCAGTGACGAAACCAGTCCTGTTATACGTGCCAATGCTGTCAAGGTCCTGAGCCGTATCCAAGCACCGGAAACTACGCCTGTGTTGTTGTGGGTCCTGTCTACACAATTCGATGAAATTTCCGACTTCCAGCGGCACATGAAACGCAGGTATAAAACGCTTGACACGCTCCGAACACAGGTCGAGTCCTTCAACATTGAGTGGACAGCCGATTATCCGCGCACAAACTATCGGACGTGGGGTGAACTCAAACCGATACCGAGTCTCGTGCGGAGTGAAGTCGCCCATGCCCTTGGTATTATCAAAGGGGACACCGTGATAGAACCGCTTATTCAAGCACTTGAGGACGACGGACGCGCAACAGTCAGGCAAAGTGCAGCATGGGCACTCGGCGAAGTCAAAGGCGATGCTGCTACGACAGCACTCATCACCGTACTGAAAAAAGATAAACAGGGGGTTGTCCGACAGGAAGCCGCTATTGCCCTCGGAAAGATAAAAGGACAGAAGGTGATCGGTCCGCTCTTAGATGTACTCCGTAACGATAAGTACGAAACAACGCGCATTCAAGCCGCAGTTGCACTCCGGGAGATTCAAGCAGCAGATAAAGGGCTTGTCGATATTTTGAAAAAAGGCTTAGGAAGTTTTGATGACGGATACGAAGTCCTTTCCGTCCAAAACCAGGTCATCGGGGCATTAATCCTGAATAATAATAACGCAACAGCAGAATTCGTTCTTGATGCGCTTAAGTCCGCAGATGATGAGTGGACGCGATGGGCATTTGTCCATATTCTCGGGGCGACTGCGAAAAAAGTTGCAGCCGATGCAATGCTCGCAGAACTTGAACATCCGAGTTATGTTGTTCGCAAACGGGCGGCAAACTCGCTCGGTGGTTTTAAAGAACGGCGGTTAGTTGATCCGCTCATTGCAGTACTCGAAAATGGGGACGAGATGAAATCTATTCGGGCATCAGCGATCATTTCACTCGGAGCACTCAAAGACGAGCGCGCCACTCCGCCACTTTTAACAGCACTCTCCGATGAAAATGCCGAAATCCGATTGCAAGCCGCCGCCGCTTTGGGAACGCTCAAAGATGCAAAAGCGGTTGCCAAACTCAACGAGATCGTTGAGAATCCGCTGGAGCCAGATAACGTCCGCGCCGTAGCAGTAACCGCACTTGGTAATATCGGCGATAAAACGGCTGAAGACGTGCTGATTCGTGCACTTGACATCCGAATCGGGAACATCGCTAATAACGCCATAATTGCGCTCGGAAAACTCGAAAGTCAAACGGCGATTCCGAAGTTGATTACGATTCTCGAAGATAAGCGGATACCGTTGAATGCTGGCACAGCATTGTTGGCAAACGCCTCTTCTCGCACAAAAGCCGCACGCGCACTCGGCACAATCGGCGGTCCCCGTGCTGCGGAAGCCCTCGGCAGAAGGCTCATTGACGATACAGAATATATCGTTGCTCTTGAGGACGCGGGGAATAGGAAAAACCTTGGACTTGATGACTGGAAACGCAACTGGAGCTGGGAGATTTACGTCGTTGCTGCCAAGAAATTGGACCTACCCGCATTCGTCGCATCGAAAATGGCTGAACGCGCCGCGGATGAATGGGAAAACAACCCCGTGAGAAATGCTGCGATGGTTGCATTAGGGCGTTGTAGCACCCCAGAGGCAGCACTGGATATATCCGACCTCAAACAGCGATTAACCGATCCTGATGTGGACACCCGAAAAGCCACGGCACTTGCAGTTGGTGAAGCCGGAATTTCGGAACTCATACCTGAACTCGTTCAGATGATGAAAGGCGAAACTGAAACCGACAAGGATACTCGTCGAGCTGCGACGCAAGGACTCAGGGAATTGGCGGACCCTTCAACGACCGACACACTCATCGAAGTCATGAACAACGACGATAACCACGTGGAGATCCGACGCGATGCCTCTCGTGCGTTGGGTGACATCGGATCCGACAAAGCCGTAACGGCATTGGTGGACAAACTCAGAGCCTTACATGAAGCGCAG
>JAAXHI010000093.1 GCA_012270875.1 Candidatus Poribacteria bacterium
TGGACAGTTCGCCTTGCTAACAAGACTCCTTTCGCTTTCAAGGCGTTACTAATCGCCTGATCACTGAGCGGTTTGGTGGGAGTCTCAGCATCAACTATCTCTTGAATAAGGTTTTTCACCTGCTTAGCAGAAACGGCTTCCCCTTGTGTCGTTGTCAGTTCATTACTAAAGAAGAATCGGAGCGGATACATACCGTGTGGCGTTTGCACGTATTTATTGCTTGTCACTCGGCTGACAGTTGATTCGTGGACTCCTATTTTTTCAGCGATCGTTTTCAATGTCAAAGGTTTAATACTTTTAGTGCCTTCTGTTAAGAATTCTGTTTGTATCTCGAAGATTGCTTCAGTGACGCGAGCGATCGTGCTACCGCGCTGGGCAAGGCTGCTGAGCAAATTGGTTGCATCCCGATAGCGCTTTTCGATCCATTCTTTTGCCTTGGCATCTAAAGTATCTTGGCGATTTCGCATTAGATTGAGGTAGTAGGGATTCATCTGTAAGCGTGGTATGTAGTTATCTACAGAAATCGCCTGATATTTTCCATTGAGGTATTGTATCTCCACATCTGGGGTAATAATGTCCGCGCGTGGGACTCTGTTAAGTGCCTGCATCGTTGGGTCCGTGAAGTGGCGCCCTGGATGCGGGGACAACCTTCCTATCCACTTAACGATTGTGTCAATAACGGCGGTATCAACTTTCAGTGCTTCCGCAAGGCAATTCCATTGCTGATTGAGCAAAGCGTTGTAGTGGTTTTCAACAATTTCTTGGGCGAGATACTGTACGGACACGTTTTTCTTTAGGAAATGTTCACACCCTACCAGCTCTATATCCGAATTTCTTAGGACTTCTCGTATATCTTCTGGTTTCTGGTTCCGAATTTGGATAAGCAACGCCTCTCTTATATCTCGATGTGCGATGCCCAAAGGTTCAAAGTTATCCTGTATTTCACGAAGGACGGTTTCAACAAGGGTTGTTTCAGTGCCAGTCGCTTCAGCAATATCTTCCAAGGTGAGTTGATAGAAGTTCAAGATCGGTTTATAACTACAAGGCGTGTATTCATATATGATGGTATACGTTTTGTTATTCTCTGCGTCCCTAATTTTCCATAAGCGATTTATACGTGTGCCTTCATTTTCTATAGGCGTGCAGGCTGTTTTTTGCGCAGTGATTACGGCAGTCTCTGAGAATTGGACATTACTGTTGCCTACTGCCGTTTGCAAACCTTTTTGAATAATAGCGTATAATTCTGCTGAGAGTTCACCTGAATCCAAGGCTGTTAGGAATTCGCAGGGGATTTGAAACAGTTTGAGTTCTAATTGTCCATCGTCGTTCAAATTTCCGAGGATGTATTCCGCGATCGTGCGTTCTGTCTCTGACCTTATAATATCGGATGAAATGAGATCCAGCTGCTCAGCGAGATACTCATGTAGTGAACACTCGTATGCTATATCTGGGGGCGGCTCATCAGCGTCTGAGTATCTGGAATTCGTACGTTCACTCAGTGATACGCGGTCTTCAAAAGTAATCTCCCAATCAATATCAACGGCATTATCTTCTTGGTCAAGATTGTCTTCGGGTTCGTTCCATTCAGATGCTGGATCTAATTCTTCGGTGGACGGTGTAGCCTCGTCTTCGGCTTCGAGTTCGAGGAATGGGTTTTGCTCTAATTCTTGACTAATGAAATGTGTGAGTTCCTGCAGCGGCATGTTCAGCACTTTAAGTGCTTGTTGTAACCTGGGTGTGATAGACGTTTTTTGCGTCAGTTGAGGTGTTTGGGTGAGCTGCGCTTTGTACATTTCATGAGTCTCCGGGATGTTTCAGCTACATTGCTATTCCACCCGATAGGAGAAATTGTGCCCAAAATAGAGATCTCTTGCGGTTTCGTTATTGACGAGTTCTGTAGGTGTTCCAGCGAGAGTGATCTTTCCATCAACGATGATATAGGCTCGGTCTACGATATCAAGGGTTTCGGCAGCGTTATGATCCGTGATGAGCACACCGAGGTTGCGATCCCGTAGATGCAAGATGAGTTGCTTAATATCTGCGACTGCAATCGGATCGATACCGGAGAGTGGTTCATCCAGTAAGATGAAATCTGGTCGTGCTGCGAGTGCTCGTGCGATCTCTGCCCGGCGACACTCACCCCCGGATAGCGTGTATGCCTTGCGAGGTAACAAGTTTGAAATGCCAAGCTCGTCTGTCAGTTCACGGATACGGACCCCGCGTTCAGATTTAGGTATCCCTTGTGCCTCAAGAATCGCTTCAATGTTCTGTTGAACCGTCAGTTTACGGAAGATTGATGTCTCTTGTGCGAGATAACCGATGCCGAGCCGTGCACGTTTATACATCGGATAGAAGGTGATGTCTTTGTCGGCATAGGTAATCCGACCTGCATTCGGACGAATTAAGCCTACGACCATGTAGAACGTTGTCGATTTGCCAGCACCGTTGGGACCCAGCAGACCGACGACTTCACCCTGTTGTACCGATAGACTCACCTCGTTCACAACAATTGGACCGTTTCTTGTATAGCGTTTTACGAGTCTGTGCGCTTGTAATTCTGTTGCCACGATTTTTTAATTATAAAGTTTCACTATGATTGACATATTCGGTCAATCGGATGTAAAGCAGAGCCAAATTGCGCTTATTGGTACAATTTGGTTTCGCTTCATATTTTTGCTTTGAAGATAACGATATTTTCTGTTGCTGCGGTAAAACACTTCACCGAAATTTCTAATCTTTTATAGTAAAATCCGAAAATAAGTTTATACTTGTCGCTCGTAGGGGTTGGGCAACCCAACCCCTACGGTTCCTATGTGTGCGAATAATTATGGACTCTACTATAAGACTTAACGTATCTACTGGGCAAGGTGTTGACAAAAAAATTCAGGAGAAGTCCGAAACCTTCGGATCACGCAACCGATTAATCATTTTCGGGTGCTTCTGTTTCATCGTTCACATCTGCATCATCTGCGTCATCGGAGCTCTCAGTGTCTGTATCCGTTTCTTCTGATTCCGAGTCCTGATCTTCGGAGTTTTCGGTATCAGCATCAGATTTGTCTTCGGCATCACCGTCAGTGCTGTCGGTTTCAGTGTCAGCATCTTTTTCCGTGTTATCTTCTGCCTTTTCAGTTTCAGTTGTGTCGATTTTTTCTTCGTCAGCGTCCGCGCCGTTTTCGGTGTTCTCATCAGTTTCCGCATCTACTGGTGCCGCCTGTGTAACAGTAACCTTAAATTTAACGCCACCCTCGCCAGTCTGCTTTCCGGTCGTCCGATTGAAAGTGAAAAGCTTGGTTTCGAGTCTGTCCTTGTCTTGTAAGACGACGACGTTCTCTTTAAGAGTAATGATATTCGTCAGATTATTCATAATGGCATGGTCACAGGTAGCGAAGATATCTTGGTCTCGGATTTCCACATTGCCGACAGCGACAATTTCCGTTGTTGTTCGAGTTTCGGGGTCGGCTTTGAGGGTGATTTTGTCGGCGTTAAGAAATCCGATCTCAACATCTTCCTCGTTATAACGGACCGTTTTGGCATTGCCGATAAGGATCGTTATACCGTCCTTATCATATCTCTCCATTTTATCTGCTGTGCCGGTGATCTTTTCTTTCGGAATTTCTGGCGTGGCATCCGTATTTTCAGGGGTGTCCGCCTTTTGCACGGTGTTTTCTGTTGTTTGTGTCTCTACGGTATTGGTCGCTAGCGGTTTCGTATCTTCAGCAACGACAGTTAGAGAAATAAGAAAGGTCAGAAACGCAAGGCATCCGATGGACGCCCAGAATTTGCAGCGTTGAGTCCCGCGATTCTGTCTACTCTGGTTCAATGGAGGTGTTATGATATTCATGTGCTTTCTCGTCTTTTGGATAAAGTGTGAATTCATTATTTTTCATCGTTATAGTTTCAAGTGTCGGATTCGCGAACATTTCTGTTCCGCTCCAAGTAGAATCTCCACGCACAACTGTGGCTTCATCGGGTGCATACATTCTACCGGCGAGGTTCTGCCAATGGAGTACTTGGGTAAAAAGTTTGCCGTCTTTACTGATCCCAACAACATTCCCTGTCAGATGCAGATTGTCCTTTTTAGTGCCGTTGAGAAATTGTTTGCCTCTCTCACTATTCAAAGTGATAGAAACAACACCTTCGTCAAAAATCTGGACAGTCGGATTTTCCACTTCAATGTAGCTGCCGTGAAATGTTGAAGTATCGCCGATAAGGGTCCATTTGAGGACCCCTGCCTCGGTGTGTTGTGTGGAAAATCCATCAAGTTTTTGCTTTGGAACAGCTTCTACAACTTCGTCCGTTGCACCGACCGGCGTTTCTGTGCTTTTGCAACTTGTTACACCGAGCAGCAAACACAGAGACACGGCTATGAAAATAGAACTAATTCTCAGTTTTCCACCGGCGATGCATCCAGATCCACTGTGCTGGATATTTCCGGATGTAAGATTCAATAATTTTCGTGAACTTCTGTGTATTGATAACAAGGTCTTTCTCTTTCGTGTCTGTCCGTTTCAGTGCCAGAGGCGATTCAATGATTGCCCGATGCGAACCATCGGGTTGACGGACAATAAATGTCGGTAGTATCGTTGCCCCTGTTTTGAGGGCAATAGCAACTGGACTGTAGGGTGTGTAGGCGCGCCTCCCAAAAAAATCGACGAAAACACCGCTGACAGTCGTATCAACGTCGGCGACGATGCCGAGCAGTTCGTTGCGTTTAAGGCACCGAAGCGCGTGGCGTATCCCAGTATCACGGTCAATGGTGGCATACCCTGCTTTCTCTCGGTAACGTGAGACCAATGCGTTCAAACGCGGGGAACGCAATTCACGAACAATCGGTGTCAGTGGAGCAACTGTTGCAGAAATACTGGCAGCGAGAAGCTCCCAATTCCCGAAATGCCCTGTTAAGATAATCGCGCCTTTCCCTTGTGCCAGTGCTTGTTCGACATGCTCAACGCCTTCAAAAGTGACATAACGTTGAATCTGCTCGCTATCCAAGCGCGGAAACTGCATAAACTCTACGACAGTTTTGCCAAGGTGTTGAAAGCATTGCTTGGCAATTGTTCTGACCTGGCGTTCATCCGAAAGCGTCAAACTGCGCCGTAGGTGTTCACATGCGAGTTCCCTCTGTTGCGGTGCGAGCCAAAAAGCAAGTGTTCCCAACCATCCGCCGATAACCAATGTTATGCCGCGCGGTAGCCGAGACACGCAGAATCCAACCAATTTGGCAGTAAACTCATAGCACCGATCTTTCATTATTAATATAGTATACTAAATTTCCCGCGAAATTACAAAAAAAAACTCTAAAGCAACGCGAATCCTACGGCATACACGTAGAATTTGGTACTTTGTTGCATGGAATGGAGATTCCCTTTATTTTTTTGCTATGCTTAAGACTTATGGGGTGTCTGTCTGAATGCAGGTCGTATGAATCAACGCTGAGTGCGCGTATTGCCTCACAGTGAGAGTGAGCGGGGCAAGGACATCGCAAATCTCGGATTTCACTGATTACGCGGATTTTGGGGCGGGTGATTGTTCACGATAGGCTTGATAGCGTTGACGCTTGAGATTTGCGTTGACTTTCGGGTTCGTTGATTTTGATAATTTCTTGTAGCGTTCCAACTTGTTAATGCGTATCTATTTCCTCTAAACTTTGGGCGGTCATGGCTTGTTCTAAGAGTGTGTCGAGGCGTGTTAGGTTGTCGATATTACGGATTTCACGTGAAAGCGTTTCAGGTACGTTCTGGAATTGGAGCTGCAGGAGTTTGAGGATTGCGTATCGCACGCCGACTCAGGAAAATAGGGGCTAAACTTCGTTTCGGACATCAATTTTGCCGGTCACCGCTTCGGATTTTTTATTTCTCTGAATACTGTTCATACTATTCTACAGTTTTAAAACCATAAATCACTAAACGCCAGAAACCAAATGAGCTGCAGGCGTTTTGTGATTGTGGGGAATAGGTTTGGTTTCTACTATTCCTTTTGAATAACTAATAGTGGTATCAAAATTGCGCAGAAAATCCAAACCTAATATAGCATCGGCAATTATATCAGGAGCTAATTGATGAAGGACAATATCCATATCATTTACCGATTCACCAATTGCTTCAAGTTTTGAAACGCGTATAATTTTACTCCACCCTGAACCATAAACTCCAGAAAACTCCATCATCTCTTTAGACTCCGAAATGTCATAGCCTAAATTTGAAGCAATTTTTGGAGGTATTATACTACGCGCTGCACCAGTATCCAGCACTGCATTCATTGTTAGAGAAGATTCAAGTGTTTCACTATATACAGTCAAATTCAAAATGATTAAGTTATCTTTGGAAATATTGAAACGAATACGTCCCATTAAAGTAAAAACAATTTACCTTCAGGCATTTTGCCTGTATAGTGTATTGCTGCGCCTCCTACAAATCCGTCTAATGCATCATAGATGTCATCACGGACTCTGCTATGAACAGAAACTATACCGCCTAAAAGTTCAGTATTCTCACTGATTTCAGGTTCTATAATAAACAACCACTCATTTGGATATTTCCGTTCCATTTCCGCTATCGTTAAACGTTCAACACACATTTTATGGTCTCCTCGCCTCTGAAAAGACTGATTAAGATTATAGTAAAACCTATAATTAATCTCTNNCTTATTTATGGGCTTCACTATAAAAGTTTTTAACCTTGAGGTATTGTACCACATTTTCTACTTTTTACCAAGTAGGACTTACGTAAGTCCTGCCAAGTAAATTATGAAGTTGGGTGTGTAAATATTTTGGCAGCGTTCCCTTCTTATAGGGACGGTTTTTATCCCGACGGACCCCGCGTCAACACACATAGCACGCCGCTGGCGTGCGGAGACTTTGGCATCGGGTTTTCTATAGATATACCACGCCTCTGGCGTGAAGAGGTCTTTATTTGTAAAGATACCTCTTTGCTCCAGATGAAGATTAAGAATTTAATCGGGTAATTTTCAGTTTTCTTGTCGGACCCGGTGCGGTTAGGAAACCGAACCATAGGTGTCAATTTAGGGATTTTTCGTAGCGTTTTATAACGGATGTAATAAACATGCCGTCGCTACAGGACTGAAGAGGTTTTCAAGGTTTCCGCGTAGGATCCGGTTCGGTTAGGAATGCAGATCTCATTTGGGCGTGTACGCCGCAAAACCGAACCTACCGGCCCTGGGTCTGAAA
>JAAXHI010000565.1 GCA_012270875.1 Candidatus Poribacteria bacterium
AAATAAAAGCAACGGTTTTCATCACACGGTTTTTCCAACCTGTCATCGTGAAGTTAAAAGCAATGTGATTGAAGAGTAGCATCAACGCAACCACAAGGCTCATCTTGATAGCGGATTTGTTAGATTCCGAATTCCCTGAAATCAAAAAAAGAAATACGTTGAAAGCAATCAGACAAAGAACAACTCCAAGGATACTATGTTTCCAAAGTTTGCTTCCTATAAACATGAAACACTATCTCCTTTGCTAACTTTGCTATAATTAGTGCCAACCTCCGTGATTCACCTACCGTCTGTTCTTCAGGCAGGACAAGACCTCGTGTAGACTTGAGACTGTGTAATCTGGTTGTTCGTCCGCTGTTTTTGGTATTAGCACATCTGATTTTCGGTTGATGAGAACGCTTGTTATACCGGCGCGATTGGCACCAACGATGTCATTCTGGACGGAATCCCCGATGAATATTGCCTCTTCTGGTAAAACGTCAGCACGCTCACAAGCGACTCTGAAGATTTCGAGATTTGGTTTCCTGCTACCGATTTCACCGGAAATCGTCAACGACTGGATACGTTCCATGAGTCCAAGGTGTCGGACTTTAGAAAGTTGGCTGTCGGTGTGTTCATCGTGTGCACCGTTTGTAATGATACCGACATGGTATGCGTGTAGTTCCTCAAGGACGGTGGCATCGTCGTAAAGATATAGACCTGTGAGATAGCGCGTACAGAAAGAATCACTTAGTTCTTCCATAACTTTATCTGTAGGCAAACCTAACGCGTTGAATAGACACGGGAAACGCGAGTCTCTGACTTCTGCCATAGCGCATTTTCCAGCGTCGAGTTGCTGGAAGAGCCTCTGATGCACTGTTCTCCATGCGTTTGTAATCGCCTCTTCTGAAACATTTGGATAATGCTTGTGTAAACGTTGAAATGTTTCGCTTTGCGCGATGTCCCATGCTGTATCAGAATCGCAGAGGGTTTCATCAAGGTCAAAGAATACTGCCTTAATCATTATTTTTTTTCATGTTTCGCTTCTATTTCACGTATGAAAAGCTCCATTTGCTCAGGTGCTTTTCTGTCGTCTTTAAAAGAAGAAATAGCCTCTAATGCAATCTCCACAGATTTTTTTTCTTTATCCATTCCGATATACTGTCTACCTTCGGTAATTGCCGCTATTGCGGTTGTCCCACTACCCATAAAACAATCCAATACGACATCATCGGTTTCTGAAAATAACTTTATGACTCTTCTGGGCAGCTCAATAGGGAACTTTGAATCGTGATCAGCATTGCTTCGGACAGAAGGGATTTCCCAAACAGCCCTTGACCCCCAATTTATCCATTCTTGTTTTGTCAGTCGGGAGCGATCCACCTTCGTAGTTCCTGGCTTCCAAAAGATATAGATATATTCAAACTCATCAACAGACCGATAAGAAATCGTATGCCATCTCGAATTTTCCCATGCTGCATCTTTGACCCAGACACGCCGGTCATATAAATGAAAGCCAGCCTCGTTCGCGGCTCTTTCAATGATACCTCCAACCAGAAAAATCCGCGTTTGTGTTTGGTACTTTCCGCCCCTTATGTTATTTCCATTAAGTCTTCTGTCAATTGTTTGCTCACTACATTCAAAATGCGCGGCAAGTTGATGTCTATTCCAAGTCGGGTGTTTTTTCTTTACTTCTAATATTTGTTCTTTGGTTACGCCTATTTTTCTCCGAGATACGTTTTCTGCCATAATTCTTGGCATTGAGGCATCTTTGTAGCATAAAATGTCGGCTATATTGATAGTTAGGAATCCACCCGGCTTTATAATTGGGAAATGGAGTTTAATGACCTCGTGCAGTAAACCTTCCCAGTCAGAAAAAGACATATTTTTCTCGTACGCTTTCCCGACAAAATATGGGGGTGACCAAACGCTGAGCGCGATTGACTCAGGTCTAATTTCCTTTAAAAGGGTTCTGGAATCACCGTGATAAATGTGATTTTCTGTTAGGAATTCCGTGCCATCTATGATTGCCATTTTCCTTTGCACTCCTTAGTAATTTCATCATAGTTTATAGTTTGAACTCGCCACGATGCCTTTTCTTGTATTTTAGTAAAACTAATACGAACTCTGAAATCTTCTCCAAGAGTCGGAGCATTTCGCCCGGCCAGCCATATCCCATCATCAACAGTAGGGTTATATCTATCCTGTAATCTTCCATTGGGAATAGCTGTGATTTTAACCTCTTTTAAGTGATGTATATCGGCTTCATCTTCGTACAGGAAATGTACTAAACAGGTTGTTGTTAGATAACGGTTATTTCCATATTCAGATATTTCTGGAAGAAGTCCTTTTTCATTTACAGCATGGCCGCTCCTTCGCTGTCTCACCGACATAGAGGTTTGAGACATCTGTATAGTGGCTGAACGATTCTCTTTTTCTGCTTTTGAATCAATAAAAAGGGCTTGCCTTACTGTTTTTTCTGGCAAAATGATATATCTAGCCCGTTTGTAATCAACATTTCCGTAGATCCTCTGTTGGACATTAAACCCCGGAAGGCGATCAAGCAATTCTCTTGTAATGTCTTCCGCAATATCCTTTACGTTATCAGGCGAATTTAAGAATACCTCATGTGCTTCCATTCCAAAATCAAGAACTGCTTGAAAAATCCAACGTAGTGTGAGTTTTTCAATTTCTTCAATTTCATCTGCATCTAAATTTGATAGTGTTTCCTCATTCATATTATAACCAATCTCATGATGTTTTAAACCCTGACAAAAAGCACCACTAGCGAATAGCGTATCTACCTAAATACCCAGAATATGTAGACCAATCCAAGTACTGCCCAAATGCCTGCAAATATTTTCATCATACGCCCTGTTCTTCCTGCTTTTGTGAAGTGGAAGGCGATGTGATTGAACAGTAACATTAAGGCAACCACCAGATTGACGTTGAGGTACTCGTTAGAGCCAAAATTTTTCCACTTGAGAAGTTGGAACACGTTGAAGACAAGCAGACAGAGAATAATCGCAAGCATGCCGTATTTCCAGAGATAGTTTAGCCTAAACCTCTGGACAATTCCCGTTTCTGCTGATGCTTCTTCAAAAGATTCCGGTAGGTCCGGATTCGCTTCTCGAAGGGTTTGCTGCCGTTTTTGCTCGTCTTTAATTTTTGTTTCAAGTTCCTGTTTTTCAAGGTCGGTTAATTGCTTCATGAAAATTATCTTCTTTCGGCGATTTATAGTAGATTTTGGAATTAAGTGGGCACTCTCAAACAATTCCTAATGTTCTCGTCTGCTGTCTTACTTTGAAATTTTTATCATTCCCCAAGTGAGTGCCAATTTCTGGGTGGGTTCAACAGCGAGTCCTACCGCGTCAAGGTTATTTTCAACCTCTTCTTGCGTTAGACCGCGGTTGTAGAGGCGCAGTTCGTCAAGGAGACCATGGTAAGGAAGTCCATCCGATTTTCTGGCACCCATCCAAAAATTCTCGCCATTGTGTTTGATAGCACCTTCAAAGTCTTTCTCGCTATCGAATTCACCGTTGATATAAATTATGGCTTTGGAACCGTCGTAAACGCCAGCGACGTGATGCCATTTATTTACATCGGGCTGCGCGATGCTGTGAAAGGGCCACGTCTCTAATGCGCCGTTCCAGAGATTGAAATCAACCCGGGTTTGGTCTGACCACGCAATTACATAGGAGTTATTTCCCGACCTCGATATACCTGCGAAAATCGCCCAACCCGGTTTTTCAGGTTTTATCCACGCCTCCAATGTAAGTTGATCGCCAATGTCGGTTAGGCTCTTATCTGATCCACAATCAACATGTCCGCCGCTAAACTTAAGTGCTTCACCGACTTTACCCTTAACCACCTCAACGTTTCCATCCATGGTTCCGTCGTTAGCACTAAAAACGTCTTTAACCGTTTTACCTTCGACCGTTGCTTTGTTAAAGGACCAGTAACTTACCAGTCCATCAGAAATTGCTTGACGCGCGTGTGCTACGTTTGTAGCCATTAGAGCAGTTGCCATAACGGCTAAAACAAACGTATGTTTCAGAGTTCTGCTAATCATTTTGTCCCCCTGTTTCGGTATATTGGGTGTTTTTCGGCACAATTAAGTTTCCTAATTTACCTAATACCATTTCTAAATGTTTATCGGACATTACCGGTTTTCATGTAATGTCTGGCGATGCGGAACAAACTGGAAGTTTATTCTACATAAAGATGGATTTATTAACAGAAATGGTATAAGTTGTTAACTATTCCAGAGAACCCGATTTTTCAGATAACTTAGCCATCGTATTCAACTATAACATCATCACCATCAACCTTGACCGGATAAGTTGCTACGCGTAATGTTTCATCAACGAGGCATTGTCCGGTGGCAATATCAAAAGTCCACTGATGCCACGGACAGCGCAGTACTTCACCCAAACTGTCAACAGAGAGCATTGTCCCTTGGATTGAAGGCGGTGCATCGGCGGCAAATCTACCCGTGAGTTCGCCAGTACAGAGCGGACCGCGCTTGTGGGGGCAGATGTTGCGGACGGCGTAAAAGGTGCCGTCAACATTGAAGACTCCGATGCCTGCTTTGCCACGGAACGGCACCACGATTTTGCGTTTCCCCGGTGGAATTTCTGATACTTTTCCAACAATAACACGTGCCATATTTTTAATTTACCTTGCGGATTCTTAATTTTTCCTTGCGGAGAAATGACGTGCGTTAGAACTATCGGATACGTTCTTTAAACCCACCTGTGCCGTTGTTGCAGGCTACGGTTTTGTGTGCGGACTGGGAATGTAATACAAGGAATGGATTCAGTCTATCCCCAGACTGAATCCCCCAGTCCCTACGGTTTCGGGGATCCGTTGGTTTCCTCTAAATCCAGCCGAAGGATGTCCAGAGCGTTTTGGGCAAAGATACGGTGGTGTAAATCTTCTGGAAGTTTGGGGAAAACTGTCACCGGATCGTTCCAGTCGAAATGCGGGAAATCTGAGCAGAATATCAGGGTCTCGTCGGCGTGGAGCATCTCTAACATCTGGTACATCTGTTCCGGTTTTTCGGGTTCGTGCATCGGTTGCGACCCGATTCGGATGTGTTCACGGAAATACTCACTCGGCAGACGTTTCAGCCACGGTGTCTGGTCGCGCAGTGCTTTCCAATCGGTATCAAGATGCCACATCACTGGTACCGCCCACATCTGTTGCGCTTCAATAAGTGCGAACTTGAGGTTCGGGAATTTCTCAAACACGCCTTCACAGATGAGAGATGTCGCGTGTGCACTGGCAAAATAAGGTCGGCTCATCCGGGATTCCATGTAGTAGGTCGGATGTCCAACGGGTGTCGGTGTGTTTCGGGTTGCACCACCGCCACCGCCGATATGGGATATAACGGGAAGACCGTGTTGTTCGCACGCTGCCCAGATGGGATGATAAAAACGGTTGCCGAAGGGTCTGCTTGTTCCCATAGGCACCATGACTGCGACGGTGTCCTTCCGGTCTGCGAGCCTGTTAATTTCTTCAACTGCCTGTGATGGGTCGGATGGTGAAATGAGAATTGCGTTAACGACCCGTTCGTCGCGTTCCAGCCAATGCTCAATTGTCCAGTCGTTAAAGGCGCGACAGAGCGCAGCCGCCCAGTCGGGGTCAGGTAGTCCAGAATAGCCGTAGAATGGCGGTGGTCCTGTTAGCAAGGCGATATCAATATTCCAGACATCGAGATGCTCCTCTTGGAGGAACTCTAATGTGAAGTTGAAATCCCTCGGATCGCCGCCGGAGTTTTTGGGAGTCGTTTCGATGGCATCTTCGACTCTTCCTTTGAGGTCTACACGATTGCTCCGAATAGGGATATTTGGATACCCGCCGAGATGTAGTCCTTGGTCAAGGAGATGCTCTTGATAGAATTTTGACAGGTGGGGCAGCAGCTGCGTCGGGTGACGAAAATTGTGGTGAACATCACAATCGACGATAGCGATCCCTTCCTTCGGTTTCGCAGTCCAACCCGGGGCGGTAACGGGTGTTGATCCAATTTGACGCATAGGAACATCTCCTGTATTAGCCGTCAGCGATCAGCCGTTATTAGCCGTCAGCGATCAGCCGTCGGCTGTCAGTAAGAATAGTTGCCAGTGTCCAGTTGCCAGAAAGGACGCATCTGGTAGCTGGTAACCACTGAAAACTGAACCGATAACTGGTGACCACTCAATTGTTTTAATGACGGTATGTCTCACCGATTAAGTTATTGGCTGCGCGGACGGGACGGAAAAGCGTCTGCCGTTTAGCAGGCATCTCCTCAAGCAATTTCGGATGCGGATCCCAGTCGTGCCATTTGCTATTGACGGTATTGTAGCAACTGAAAATAGCGAGACGGTCGTTCTCTTCATTCGTCCAAGTGTGCGTGCTATGTGTCAACGCCTCCGTGAAGAAGAGGAGTGATCCAGCGGGACACTCATACGTATCCCAAATAAGCGAATCCTGGCTGCGGATGGTGTCGGGTGCTGTGTAGACGGCTTTGTGGCTCGCCGTAATAAAGAGGGTGCCGCCCTGCCGATATTTGACAGGGTTCAGTTCCCAAACGATACGGGTTAAGCCGCTGTACCCTCTGCCGGGGATACACCGATAGAGGTGCGAATCGCCGGGAAAACGGAGCATCCCGTTTCCGTTGTGGGGTCCAAAGTTTCCGTCACCGACAGTCCGGTGGAACAGGCTACAGGATTCCATTCGGAACCCGTAGCACTCTTGACCTGATAACGCCGGATGGGCAAGAAATTCATTGAGAAAACCGATGACATTCGGATGATCGGCGAGGCGTTGCATGGGACCCCCGAGCGGAGAACGTTCATGCTCAGGGATTGAGTCCGGTTCGTGGCGGAGTTTATAGCCGAATTCTTGCATCTCTGCGAGTTCATTACCCGACAGCACACCAGGAACCAAGAGCCAGCCGCGCATGTCAAAGAGGTACTTCTGTTCCTGCGTCGGTGGCACAACGGGTTTACCGTCAGAAGTTGTTTCTGTGAGTTGTGCGTTCTCAATGTCGAGTGCTGCGCCGAGATTTTTATCAACGATAAAAGGTTTTGTGTGATTGTTAGCTTCTGCCATAATAGTCATCCTTTGTATTGGTTATCAGCGGTCAGAGGAATGGCTGTCAGCCCTTAGCCGTCGGTGGTCAGTTTTAAGAGGTTTTCGTTTAAAAATAGCCTCTTTTTGCTGATTGCTGACTGCCGACTGCTGATCGCTATGCAGCTTTTGCGCGTTTGAGTGCATCTTCAGAAACGCTGAGTGTTTTCGCGACATCTTCATCGGTATGGGACATGGACATGAACCAGATATGTCCCTCTGGCAGGTATAAGCCGCCATCTAAGGTCGCTTCATAGAAGGTTTTGTGGAATCGTTGTTGTTTTTCGTCATCGCTATCGGTACTCAAACCGAAGTAGGGCATGGGTCCGATACCGCCGATGCGGGCATTATCAATACCGAGACGTGCCGTCATCTCTCTGTAACCATCCAACAACTTCTGTCCCTGTTTCCACATAAAGGCGACACCGTCTTTCGCTTCAAGTTCTTCAATTGTGGCGATTGCGGCGGCGACGAGTGAGACTTCGCCGTGGAAAGTCGCGGCGACCCAGACATCGCTCACTTCATCCATGATTTCTTCTCTTCCGACGACAACAGCAGTGGCAAATCCGTTCGCGAGTGCTTTTCCGAAAACAGACATATCGGGAGTAACCCCGAAGTATTCTTGTGCGCCCCCCAAAGAATAGCGGAATCCGGTTTTGACTTCATCAAAAATCATCAACGCACCGTTGTCATTGACGAGTTTCTTCGCCTCTTCAAGGTAACCGTCTTTCGGAAGGTCATGCCCAGAAGGTTCCATAATCAAGCAGGCGATTTCGCCGGGGTGTGCTTTAAAGAGGTCAGCGAGTCCTTCAAGGTCGTTGTAATCGACGCTGAGCGTTGCAGCAGCGGAACCCGGCAGGTGTCCGCGTGCGTGGCTACACCAATCGTGCCATCCGTGATAGCCGGATCGAATCACTTTTTCTTTTTCGGTATACGCGCGAGCGAACTTAATCGCGCCGGTTGTTGCGTCCGAACCGCCAACGAAGTAGGCGACTCTATCTGCCGATGGGATGATCTGAACCAATTTTTCGGCGAGTTCTACTTCAAGTGTATGTCCGAAGTTATAGACATTGCCGCGTTCAACGAGGTATTTCGTGACAGTATCAATGACAGCCGGATAGGCGTGTCCAAGGATCATGGGACCGTATCCCATCAGATAATCAATATAGTCGTTTCCATCGGCATCCCAAAAATGCGCGCCTTTCGCGCCTGCGATCATAACAGGTCTCGGTGGTTGGCTCTGTTTATGGGGTTGCCCACCACCGACCAACGCCGCTCTGGCGCGTTTCTGCCACGCGAGTGATTTTTCAAAACTTCGTCCCATCGTGAATCTCCAATGTGCTGTTTTGTTACGGCACACGGCGTGTGCCTACTACTTTTAACTATTTTAGCACAATTATGGATTTGATGGGAGAGTTTTTTCACAGATATTTGGTTTGCAAATTAGGCAGCGTTTACCGTAAATGCTCTTGAATAAGACTTATAGAGCAATAGTGGCAGAGATAGAGGGGATAGTAGTTAAAATTCGTGATGATGTGTTTTATTTCTTGCGATAGTCTGGAGAATTGCCTATGGCAGTGTGTTTGCGTCGGTAAGGTTTGATCGAACGTAGGGGGCAACTGATCGGGAGAAATAGGTTGCTATAATGGTGCGGTAGAAGGGACGGCCTTATGGGTTGTGCGATTAGTTACCGAGCTCAATCATCCATCAATATCGGTGTTGTGCGTAAGTTCAGTTTCTTTACGACTAAGGTTGACGCGTTGCTACGGTGCAGCCTTCAGAGCGCCCCAAAGGATAGGGAGTTTCTCGGTTGCCTTGACAGATAGTCCGATCTCAAAATTCTGGGTCACTTCTTCTATCGTGAGAGGTCGGTTGTAGATCCGGACTTCATCAATGATGCCGTTGAAGAACGCTTCTGCCTCACCACGATTGTTCCCCGCGCCAAGATAGACAGGTTCCCTGAACGGAAGGAAATTGTCAGGTTCCTCTATTCTATGCCGACTGAGCCATATCCGTTTACCGTCTATAAAGGCGGCTGTTTCTCGCAACTCGCGTCCACTTTCATCTACATAAGGAGTTCCTCTGGCATAAACAAGGTGATGCCACTCTCCATCCGAAATTGGGAATCGCCGTCCAAAAGTAAAATGTTGGCATCCAAGCTGCCCGAGATTATAGGTAAAATAAAAGCGAATGACATCTTTAGTAAAATTAATCTTCTCATCAAAATTTGGCTTAAACCTTAAAAAAAGATCAGCAAACTTCTCCGGTTTTACCGGTAAGTTACGGGGTGGTTCCGCCCATCCGTTGAAATCAATTCCCCACCCCATAGCACAATCTGCGTCCCGGATTTTGAAGAGCGTTGTCCAGCGGTTTTCCTCCAAACTGGTTTTGACCCAAGCTTCAAAGGTAGACGTACCGAGCTGACTCCCAAAATCACCGAGGTTCGTCAAGTTCACATAATCATCGGAGCCATCAAATTCGAGTGCTTCTCCGACTTGACCACCAACAACTTTTGGTGCTCCAACGATTTTCCCATCATTTTCGCCCCAGACATCTTTGACTGTGTCGCCATCAATGTCCTGCCGGTCAAACGTCCAATAACTTACAAGCCCATTTGTTACAACCGGCTCCGTATACCCGTTATAGGAAAATATGGTGATGGTTAGTGCAATCGTCAGAAGGTAAAGTTGCCTTTTCATGGTAAATGCTCCTTTGGATGTGCATAAGTCGCGCGATAAGGTATGTCTACACAATGGACACTTGTGAAATCTTCCTTCAATCTTTTTGATGGACAGAGTATATCATTTTCCAACTTTCTTACGCAAGTCTAAATTTGGAAAGATTAGAAATCTATCACATAAACAAAGCGGATAACCGTTTTCCGTTCTATAATTCTGTCTTCAGGGTTCCCCGGACGATAGGCAGTTTCTCGGCTACTTGAACGGACAAACCTATTTTGGATTCAAAATTTCCGGATTATAGAAAATATCTTTATTTTTCCAATTCAGTGTTAATAAGGATTGCCTAACTTCCTTTGTTATTTAGTTTAGCGATAAGGTTCAACTCATCGCCAAACCTCTTAATTAGTCGCATTCATTGACATCGTCATCCCACTCTGACCAGTATATAAATAACTCGTCATCTACGAAGACGAGATATTCATAAAACATTTTCTCTAAGCATTCGTGCAGTTCGCCATCAACTAAATGCGTTCTGTAGTAATGCCAGTCATAGAACTCAGTGCGGACAACATTATTCAGTCCGTTATCAACCCCGTACATGTTTTCTCCTTTTTCCATTCTCACATACTCGCCATCCAAATAGTAGTAATCATACCACTGATCAATATACGTTGTTGCATAGGCATTGATTGTGAATGCAGCGCAGAATAAAACAGTGATTAATAAAATCGTCGAAAATTTTTTCATCATAATTCTCCTTGATTAATATTGACAGAACACCCCAGTATCGTGTTACCACTGAGGCATCCCATCAAAATAGTGAAATACTTTCGGCAGTACGTTTCAGCATTGTTGCCAAACCAAAAAAGTCACATCGCGAGCGGCTGCGCTTGTTGGAGCAGTCTGCGATGTAACGCCAAAATCCCGCGATGTGAGGCTTCGCGTAACGTAATACGAAAGCAGCATGCGGGCGCGAAAGGTCTTTACGGTTTCCGTTAAAATGGAAACTGTATGGACCTCGTGAAGTAAAACACTTAACGTAGAGGGGGGATAAAATTAGTGATGTTAACCGAAAAAACAAACGAGCCAACGGACAGTGCACGCGCAGATCGTGTCCATCTGTCATCAGCATTTTTAGCATTGTAACGTTGATACGTCGGTTCATCATCCTCAATTGACCTGTGTAAATGTAATCATAAAATACATGGTGGCACTGTTTTTGGTTTTGCCACCCTATTTATAGACATTTATATCACAAATCTGAAAAAATGTCAAACTTTTTCTAAAAACAGGGCCATTCAATTCTCGATTTGGATATTGGTTTTGCTTTACATAAGTGAACGTTCTTTAGGAAAAAATCGCGAGCGAAAAAAAATACCCAATCAAAAACACTCGCTCCTACAGGGGAAAAGTATTCACATATGTAAAGTGAATAGGTACAATTGAATGGTCCTGTTTCTAAAAACCAATGCTCTTGAAAATTTCTTGCTTGTGGTGTATAATTGTTCCATGGATATACAGATTTACGGAATGACAAAATATAGAAACTATGAAGAGAGCCTCAAAGCACGATTAGCAGATTCAGCATATGCTAAGGCGTATCTTGCCGTAGCACTTGAGGAATATGAGGAAGATGGTAACATTGAAGCGTTTTTGCTTGCAGTCAGAGACGTAGCAAACGCCCAAGGTGGTTTATCAAAGTTAGCGGCACATGTCCAATTAGATGATCAGAGTCTTCACGAAGCATCGTCGGAAAACGGGACTCTGCCATTTAACACAATTGGTGCGATTCTGCGTGGTCTCGGTTTTAGGTTTTCAATAGAGTTACTTGAGAGCCGTCCCCACTGATTTGTAGGTCGTTCATAATTCGTCATAGGATCTGTGTCGAATTGCGTATCGATTTTGCCGGTACTACGCACCCTAGAATTTCTTGTTGAAAATCACGTAATTGTGTGAAGTAATGCAGTAAGATTAGGACTTACGCAAATTGAGCAAATATGGAACATTTAGACGCGAAAACCACCAATTTTCAGCCTTTAAACCCCCTAAATCCCCCTTATCAGGGGGACTTTAAGAAGGAATACGTAAGTCCTAAAGATTATAGAATGCTTTGGAAAAGAGGGAGGGATAAAAATGGCAGTACATCTCTTAAGTGATGCGCAGATGCGGCATTTCATTGTGAACGGTTTTGTGACCGTCACAACCGAATTGCCAGCACAATTTCACGATGCAGTCTACGAGAAGACGATGAGCGTCTTTGATAAGGAAGGGAATCCGGGTAACAATCTTTTGCCGCGGATACCAGAGATTCAGAACGTTTTTGATGACCCAAATGTTAGTGGGGCATTGACGAGTTTGCTCGGCGAGGATTGCTACATGCAGCCGCACCGGCATCCACACTATAATCCACCGGGTAGTGGTGGGCAAGGGATGCATCAAGATGGCGGGAAGCGATGGTCGCACCATACGCGCAGGCTGCTGGTTTTCTACTACCCGCAAGACACACCTATTGAGCTCGGTCCGACGGGTGTGGTACCGATGAGCCACTACTTTAGTACAGGTGAGGGGTCAGGGGTCTCGCCGGAACAACCTGTTACAGGTGAAGCGGGAACTGTGGCATTTGCAAACTACGACTTGTGGCATCGGGCAATGCCTAACGGCAGCGAGAAGCGGCGCTATATGATGAAATTCCTCTATGCCCGGATGTCCGAACCTGAAGCACCGACGTGGGCAAATGAGGAAACAGATTGGGCAAACGGGACTTCAGTAGGACCGGCTGAACACCAAGAGATGTTCCGACACCTCTGGAACTGGCACCGAGGCGTGGGAGATAACGACACGCATGGCACATCAAACGGTGAATCGTTGTCAGATTTGATCAGTTCGCTCAATAGTACATCAGAATCAACTGGGTTGCAGGCGGCTTATGCCTTGCCCCGATATGGAGAAGCGGCGGTGTCTGCTTTGGTGCGGTGTCTACAAGAGGAATCTGAGGCGACACGCCGGAACGCCTGTTACGCGCTCAATGCAGTCGGCACACCTGCTGTTGATGCGCTGCGCGATGCGTTGGAAGATGCTTGTGAATACACCCGTGATAATGCAGCAGAGGCACTCGGTGACTTGGGAAATAAGGCTAAACCGGCTGTACCCGCACTGGTTGAGATGCTCTCGGATGCGTCAGGTTCCGTCCGTTCACATACAGCAGAGGCGTTAGGCACAACGAGTCAATCGAGTTCTGTTGCTGTGCCGGGTCTTATAAAGGCGTTGGAAGATGAAAGTGAGGGTGTCCGCCGAAGTGCGGTGTTCGCGTTGACGAGGATTGGTGAGAACGCTGCGGATGCGGTTGAAGGGTTGGAAAATATGCTGTTTGACGCGAACCGTTATATCCGTGGAGATGCGGTGCATGCGCTTTACCGTATCGGGACACCGGCGGCGAAGTCGGTGCTGCTGCGTCATCTTCAGACGACACGATGGTGTCCGATAACCTCAAGGGAAAGTACATTTTAATATATTGGATGGACCTTCGTCCTGTCTTTTAGTGCTTGTGTTCCTGTTTCTTTACTTTGAAAAGCATCTCTCATGTTGTTAAGTTTTTAGTGAGGGCGGATCCTGAGATCCGCCCATCTTTTTATGTTGAATTAATCTGCTTCTCTCTGTTTTCATCCTCATAACTCTACTCTCTCGTTCCCATCGGAGGAAATGAAAGGAACAACAATGCCTTTAAGAGCAAGACTTAATGATGAAGATATTTATTCTTATGAGTTCAATGAAAAATCGTGGAATGAGTTAAAAGCATCCTATAAAAAGCAAACCTTAATGATGCCTTTGAAGTGCCACCGTTTATTTAGACCAAAAATTAGCAAAGTTAAGAGAAGGTTTTTCGTTGAAATTCCATGGGTGTCAGATACCCTAACGCCGAATGTGGGCGTTTCTGATTATACACTTGTGTGATAAAATGACCG
>JAAXHI010000375.1:0-5391 GCA_012270875.1 Candidatus Poribacteria bacterium
TAGTTCGGTCCGCGGCGAGGTGATCGCGCAAGATAAGTTGATCTTCCAACCCTGTGTAGGGTGTCGGTTTATCTGACATTCACTGCTTACCCATTCTTTCAAAAGAGGTTTAAAATAATGACCCCCGCAAGCCATCCATAAAAAATCCGCAGACACCGCAACCTTTTTGCTACACGTCGATATTCCGCCGTGTAACGCGCAGGGTTTCGGAAATAGAGTGCCTGTCGTTTAGGTGTGGACAAATCAATCGACGGTGTTAAGACACTCAGAACAATAACACTGATGCCGAACAGAAAAATACTGACTATGGGCACAGTGCTGAGAATCACGCCGAACAGCGTCCATCGCCACTTTGAAACACTTCTTGATGCATCCGCACGTGCTGCGTTAATGAGTGATAGAGGCATAGAAGCCATACATGCTATCTATTTATTCCGTGAGATACCCTTGCTCCGCAGGCTTGGATTCATAAAAACACGCTCTGCCTTCAACACGCCTTAACCCTCGTACCTCAAATTCTTTCCGTTGTCGGAACCGCCTTGGTGCCAAACCCAGACATCACGGAAATATGCCTGCTTTTCAGGAGGTAAGCCGTCAATAATCTGTTTCGGGACCGAGGGTCTGTGAAATTGACACCCGACGAAATTATAGCAATTGAAAACTGCTATCCGTGGTCGATCCGGGTTCTGCCACGCGACCCCTGAATGACAAAGGTTTTCGGTAAAGATAATCGCAGAGCCTGGCGGGCAGCTGTAGGTCTCAAAAAGCGGTGAATCTGTCTGTCGGTGCTCCTCAGGAATTCGGAAGTTCGCTTTATGGCTTCCCGGTAAAAAGAGTGTGCCACCTTCACCCGCTTTGACTTCATTCAACTCAAAAACAACCCGCGTCAGCGCAGAATATATCTTCCCATCGTGACACTGATAGTTAAAATTAGGGTTCACATTCCGGACACCACCGTGCGGTGGTGGTCCCCCGTTCCCTACTTCACGATAGGTGAACCAACTCGACTCCATCCGAATTTCCCCGAGGACTTCACGAAGAATATCAATTACGACAGGATGGTCAATTAAAAATGAGGCAGTCCCACCCGGAAACCGTCGTTCATGGGGTGGTAAAGATTCGGGGTCAGTGCGGATGGTCTCAATCTGCGTCTTCAGTGCCGTAATCTCCGAAGCTGTCAAAACTTCAGGGACTAACAGGTACCCTTTGAGATCAAAGATAAATTTCTGTTCTTCAGTCATAACAATCCTCTCCAACGAACACGCTTTTGATCATCTTATGTTAATTATAGCAAATTTTTCGTTTAATTCAAACGATTTTTTTAGCACTTACGCACCTCACCGGTAGGTGCGGTTTTGCGGCGTACTCGTCCCGACGACTCTCATTGCGAGGCAAACGCGCACTTAGTGTTGATTCACGCGATCTGCATTCCTAACCGCACCAGGCGTAACCAAAAACGATGGAGATGGACCCTTATTAAGAAGAGGAATCATTAATTATAATTGGTATAATTTGACACCGATGCATACTATATGCTATATTAAAAACATGTATAAATAGCATTTTTCAGTTCTATTTATCAGCCGAAAACTTGCTATTGAAAACAACGCTATACTGTTGAACTTTATTCATACAATAAAAATGGAGCAGTTCCTAAACGCTTCTAAAACTTGATAAATATAGCTAAAACTCGATAAATCTGTTTTTATGGGGTATAATTATAGTATGAAAAACTATAAATCCCCACGAGAAGCAGCACAGACTCTTGGAATAACAGTAGACCATCTGCGTCGGATGGAACGTGCCGGAGCAATCACCTGCATAAGAACAGGAGGCGGACACCGTAGATATGATGTCCAAAGTTTTATAGATGCACAAACCGGAACAGATATTACTACCATTGGATATTGCAGGGTTAGTGGAAAAGGACAATCAGACGCTCTTGTGTCCCAAGTGGCACACTTGCAAAAACACTACCCCGAAGCAGAAATCCTCAAAGACTTCGGTAGCGGTATCAACTTCAGTTGAGTTGGATGTAGGCAGGCTTAGAACACGACGGTGTTCGTAACAGGGGGTAGGATCCCTCTAAAAGTCTATTGCTTTTCATAGATATGTACCGAAAAGCATAGGTTTTTAGGAACAGTAACCAATTTAATGGATTTCAAACAAGCATTAGACAACAAAATCTCAGATCACAACTTACTTAACCACCCCTTTTACCAAGCGTGGAGTGCTGGCGAATTACCGGTCGAAGTACTCCGCACTTATGCCCGCGAATACGGTGCCTTTATCGCTACGATACCAAACGGATGGGAAACAATCAACGATACCGAAATCGCAGCCGAAGAGACTGAGCACATTGATATGTGGGCTGATTTTGCTGAGGGTCTTGACACGACCGTCTCTGAAGCACAGATCCCACAAGTGAAGGCACTGCTTGAGACAGCGGATGCACTCTTCTCCGAACCAGCGACTGCACTCGGCGCGCTCTATGCCTTCGAGGCACAACAGCCAGCGACGGCACAATCGAAACTCGCCGGTTTGAAGGAATTCTATCAACTGCCAGAATCAGTAGAGCCGTATTTTGAAACGCATTCACACAATGATCATGAGGCGGAGAAACTGCTTGAACGCATTGGCACGTTGCCATCGGAATCTCACACGACTGTCGTGCAGGCATGTGAACAGATGAGTATCGCCTTGTGGAATGCGCTCACAGGAATTCACGATGCCGAATGCGCATGATACGGTGACATCCTATTTTGATGCACTCGTTGATAGAGATGCTGAAACCCTCATTGACATGATGCTCCCTGCCACACACTACGTCAAGATCGGCACCGATGCTGACGAAGTTGTTCAAGGCAGCACAGAAATCGCGACATATTACCGAAACCATGTCGCAAGCACTGAGGATTTCAGCATTACTTTTATCAATCTTGACGTACAGGAACGTGACGATGTCGCGTGGTTCTATACGCGCCAAGTCTGGAAACTCAAATGGCAAGGCACACCAGAGGAATTCGTGATGCGGATGACGGGGGTCTTGGAGAAAATAGACGAATCGTGGAAGTTCGCACAAATCCACGCCTCAATCGGTGTATCAACAACGGAGGACGCATTGTGATAGCTCTTTCTAAAGAAATTCAAAAAGCGATCAAGAACGCTCAGGAAGATCCTGTAAAATTAGTGGATCCAGAAACAAAATTGGAATATGTTGTGTTACCTGTTGAAACGTTTGAACGGATGCGAAAAGGGGTATACTACGACGATGGACCCATAACAGAAGAGGAACAAACTGCCTTACTCGTTGAGATGGGACTTAGTATTGGTTGGGATGACCCAGAGATGGATGTTTACAACGACATGGTTCCTCGGAGGGATGATGAAAGTTCAACGCGGTGAAATAGTTTTGGTGGATTTTCCTTATAGTAACCACACGGGAAGCAAAATACGTCCAGCACTTGTTGTGCAAGCGGACGTATGGAATCAGAGACTTAACAGTACGATGCTTGCAGGTATCACGAGTAACTTGCATCGGGGAGTTGGGGCTCCAACACAATATTTTATTGATGTTGAAACAGTTGATGGACAACAAAGCGGGCTCCGCTTTAATTCTGTCGTTAGATGCGACAAACTGGCTACATCGAATCAATCCCGAATTCAGGGTATCATCGGCAGACTTTCTGAGACCACGATGCAGGAAATAGATACTTGTCTGAAAGCAGCGTTAGGTATTCTGTAAGCGATACTATCAATCCGTTTTTGTAACGGAGGAACCATTGCAAATTTCAACAATCTCTTTTGATGGCGACATGACACTGTGGGATTTTATGAAAGTCATGCGGCATTCGCTTAAGCAGACATTGGCGGAACTGCAAAGACAAGTTCCAACCCAACGCGCTTTAGACCTTACTGTTGACGAAATGATTGCTATTCGCGACCAATTTGCTGAAGAGGTGAAAGGCGAAATTTGGAGCCTGTTGGAAATCAGGAAGCGTGCGTTTGAAAGGACACTTGAACACGTCGGACACCCAGATAAAGATCTCGCTGCACACCTGAACGCGATATACCGTAAACATCGCTACGGGGATATAGAACTGTATCCGGACGTTATCCCGACCTTTGATATTTTGGCTCCGCATTTCAAGTTGGGACTGCTCTCAAACGGAAATACTTATCCCGAAAATTGTGGACTCGACGGACGTTTCGCCTTTGTCGTTTTCTCGCAAGATGTACAGGTCGAGAAACCGGATCCAAAAATCTTTCAGATCACTGCTGAAAGAGCAGGTTGCGAACTCACACAAATGCTGCACGTAGGGGATTCCCTTAAAAACGATGTCGCGGGCGCAAGAAACGTTGGCGCACCTTCCGTCTGGCTCAACCGTGACGGTCTCCCAAACGACACAAACATCCAACCCGACTATGAAATAGCATCATTAACTGAAATCCCTGCGATTGTTGGATTGGATAATCCGTAGCATCCAAAATCTTTTGCACAAAACTACTGCTTTATGCTACTATAGTAAACATGGAGCGCATAAACGGCGTTACAACAAAAAACACCCTAAATATCACAAAGTCGAGCGCGTCTCGCATGGCACTGGTAGAGAGCAATACACCGGAGGCTTTCCAAAGGCTGTGTCAAGATTATTGGACTTGGCATTTCGACGAATCGTTATCTGATGCCGCTCGATTATTGCTCAGCACAGATCTCGGTTGGGAGACGACACCGCAGCTCACAACACCACCGGTCGGCGAAGTCATCTCACCCATCGGTTACGCGCTCGCACACGAGAATAAAGAAGTCCGAGATGCTGCACTACAAGCGTTAGATGCAACCGTTCAGATCCCCGCAGGGATAGCGTGTATCGGTGAAGAGGGCACACCCCTTGAAATGGATGGATTTGAGGTCGGGGTCTACCCAGTAACCAATGCCCAATACCGACAGTTTGTTCAGGATACCGGACACACGCCACCGCAAGATTGGACGGACACCAACTACCCAGAAAACAGAGGCGATCACCCTGTCGTCTGGGTGACGTGTGAAGATGCTGAGACCTATGCTCGCTATGTCGGTGGTAGATTGCTAACGTTTCCAGAGTGGCAGTACGCAGCACGCGGTACCGATGATAGACTTTTCCCGTGGGGATATGAGATTGACAAACCACGGTGCAACACCGCAGAACTCGGTGCAGGGACAACAACGCCAGTCGTTAGTTTCAGGGACGGCATGAGTCCGTTCGGCTGCTACGACATGATCGGCAATGTTTGGGAATGGACAGACACAATTTATGACGATGACGGGAACTTCCGTGTCGCATGCGGCGGCGCATGGTATTACAACCACGACTATAGCACCTGCACCAGTTACGATTTCTTTAGCAACGG
>JAAXHI010000375.1:5462-6472 GCA_012270875.1 Candidatus Poribacteria bacterium
ACAAAAGAAACTCATACAGCGCGGACAAGTTGATATTCACACGCATCAGACCGCCGCGAGACACTTAAAAGAGGGTGCAGATGCCTTAAACGCTCGAAACTACGCAAAAGCGATTGAAGAATTTCAACACGTGATTCAACATAATCGAGAATCGGCGGAAGCGCACTTCCATCTCGGTCTGGCGCATTTTATGCTCGGTGAATATGAAAAAGCGATAGATGCCTACAAAATGGCGGTAGCCTGCGAACCGAGCGAAGCGACAGCGCATCTTAATCTCGCTGCAACCTACCGCTTGCTCAAACGCTACGACGAGGCAATCGACGTTTACACTCGCGCCATCCGTTTTATACCGAACCATCCTGAATTGCACACTGAACTTGGGAAAGTCTATACATTTCAGGGAAAGCGACGTGAAGCAGTTAACGCATACAAAACAGCAATACAAATCAAGTTGAAACTTCAATTGGATTCTGATCAGAACCGGTAAACGCAACCATCGGGTGGGCTGAGTCTACGGAAAACGGAGAGGGACGTTTTTGATACGTTTACCCGCATCGAACCGCAAGGAACATTAAAAATATGTTTGTTTCAGATGAAGATTTGATGATGAAATGCCGTAAAGGTGATATGAGTGCATTTGAACTGTTGGTGCGGCGGTATCAAAACCCGTTGATCAACTACATTCATCGCTCTATCAACGACTATCAACGCGCTGAAGACCTCTCCCAAGAAACGTTCCTCCGCGTCTTTAAGAGCGCAAGTCGCTATGAACCGACGGCATCGTTCAAAAGCTGGCTCTATACAATCGCTACTAATCTGTGTCGAAACGAAATTCGCAACCGTTCACGTCGGAATACCTACTATTTAGAGGATCTCGTTGAAGAAGGCGAAGATATTTACCATACCGAGATCATGCGGGATACCCGTTATCTGCCGGACATACTCCTCGAAAAAAAGGAACAGAGACAGATTATCCGTAAAGCACTCGCGCAGCTACCAGAGAATCAACG
>JAAXHI010000375.1:6564-11967 GCA_012270875.1 Candidatus Poribacteria bacterium
AGAGCGTCAATGAGAAAATATAGACAGACCGAATTCCCAGACACATACAATTCGGAATGTGATGCCTTACTTGCGAATCCAGATGAACTCTCCGCTTACATTGACAAAGAGTTACCAGCATGGAAACGCCATCTCATCCGACGACACCTCAAAAAGTGTGAAGCCTGTGCTGACCATCTGCAGCGACTACAACAGACCGACAATTTCCTCCGCCATGCCGGAGAGGTGGAAGTCTCCGAAGATTTCTTAAGCGGTGTAATGGCGCGCGTGTCAGAGGTCGCACAACATCAACGACAACAAACATCACTCTGGTCCCACGTCGGACGGTTAATTGAAACAGCCTTTGGGTGGGCGCGTCCTTTCTCAATGTTGATTGGTAACCTTCGCTACAATATTCGGACCCGGAGCCCAGTTTATATCTTTATACTGACCTTCGCTGTCTTTACGATGGTGGGGGTAACGCTTTACTCGCCTTCCCGCGATAAGTTGGTGGAGAAACCACATGAACTTGATGTCGAAAAACTAATTTCCTTTGAGGTAATTCACCCCGAACCGCCTAAGCGTTTGCTGACAACCTACCTTCAAGGGAAATAGACCGTCTCTTCAAGGCATGCGATCCTATCTGCTTGACGCAGTTCTTCCGTCACACTCATATTGGACTTGAAAAATGAAATCAGCAAATCGGATATATAGAACTTGGAAAACCAAGTCCACAACCCGTAAAGCATTATCTATCTCTCTGATATTTCATCTGTTTTTTTTCATCACAACCTTTTACGTCGTGGTGCGAAATCAGCCGATAGCATCAGAGAAGGCGAGTCTCGCAGCCGAACTCATTTCAGTGGAAAACAGTGCTCGACCCAAACCACCACTGAAGAAGATTTCGCCGCGGTTTTACACGTCTTCACGCGAACTGACGGATATGAGTACCGGGGAATCCCCACCATCCCTGGCATCACCTGCCGCGGTAGCAACTGATACGCAGCGGCTCGCCTTGGGACGCAGCCTACAAGCCGAAGTTGAAACAGAAAAACCTTCAGCAGCACTGGACCTATCCCAAAAAAACTGGGGCGATGTTAGCACCGCTGCCCGGACGCTTCGCAACGTTGACGGGAATTTATCGAAGACGGAAGCCGCAAGTCCCGCAGGAGACACGACTTTTGGCGCAAAACGCTCAGGACCGCCAAGGATCCAACGCGCACCGAAAGTTTCAACCCTTAAAATAGTGGAAGAAGAACAAGAAGAGGATCTATCCGCAGCAGTGGTGGAAGAGATTCGGGAAAAACGGAAGGAACTGCCCAAAATTCCATTTCTACAAGTTATGAAAAAACTCGCGCAGGAGATTGTCGAAACAAGCGAGGGGGGTCCAATCGACGTAGCCTTCGTTATTGATGCCAGTGGCAGTATGGGGGATAACATCGAATCTGTCATCAAGCATCTCAAAGAGATGGTAGATGTCTACAAAGCCTCTAAAATTGATTACGCGCTCGGTGTAACAGAATTCTGGGCAGGTAAAGATGGAAACAAAATCAAAGTCGTCCAGTTGACAAGGAGTTTCACAGAATACAAACGGACCCTACAAGAAATCAAAACGCATCAGGATGAAAATGCCTTGGATGCTGTCGTTCAAACTGTCAAAGAACTCCGATTCCGTCCAACATCTAAAAAGCATTTTATTCTTGTTACCGACGAACCTTTCACAAGTCGAATGGGATTCAGTGTCGCAGATGCCATCGCTCACTGTCGAGAGTTCGGTATCTATGTGAATGTCCTTGGGCTTCCGCTTGATGAACATCAAACACTCGCCGCTGAGACGGGTGGTAAATGGCATCTCATTCCTGAAAAACCAGGACCACAGATGGCACAGAGACCCAACAGGGTAATAACAATGAATCCGAGGCGTAAAGCGGTATCATTACGCAACGCACAATGGGCGGATGTTCATACGAAAATCGGCAGCGATGTGCTCAAGCATGGTAGTTACACACCCGTCGATATTATCCTATTCGTTGATAGTAGCAAGAGTATGGACGATAAACTTCCAAATTTTTTACAACAACTTGATATGCTCGTCCGAGACTGGGATAACGCTTTAATAGATTATCAGATAGGTGTTGTGCGTTTCCGGTCACGCGCGTCTGTGAACATGATAAACGTCTACAATCCACCGCAAACGTTTGAACAGATTCGGAAAATCGTTGAACTGCCGTGTCAAGACGATGAAACGCTATTGGACGCTGTCGCAGAGGGACTCCGACGGTTGAAACTCCGCCCGAGTGCCCGCCCCTATTTCATCATGGTTACGGATGAACCCGCAGAGGGTGAATACTCGTCCCTCGCGATTATCCAAATGCTACAGCAAAAGCAGGTCCTCGTCAGTGTCGTCGGGACCTACGACGATTTCCAACAGAAAGTGACGACTGAAACCGGTGGCACCTGGGTCCCTATTCCAGAGGGACAGACGACAAACAATTCATACTGGTAAAGAATCAAGATTGAAAATCGCAGTTTTCATTTTAGGAGTGAACCAATCTCCAAACATCTTATAGCAGGACTCAAAAAATGAAATCGGGAACCCGTAGGGCATTATCTATTTCACTCATATTTCATCTGTTTTTTCTCGTCACAACGTTTTACGTTGTGGTACAGAATCAACCGATAGCATCAGAGGAGGCGAGTCTCGCAGCCGAACTCATTGCGGTGGAAAACAGTGCTCGTCCTAAACCACAACTGAAGAAGATTTCGCCGCGGTTTCATACGCCTTCACGTGAACAGGTGGATGTGAGTACCGGAGAATCTCCGCCATCTCTGGCATCACCTGTCGCAGTGGCAACGGATACGCAGCGACTCGCCTTGGGACGCAGCCTACAAGCCGAGACGCAAACAGAAAAACCTTCAGCAGCACTGGACTTGTCGAAAGAAAACTGGGGCGATGTTAGCACGACCGCTCGGACACTGCGCAACGTTGACGGAAATTTATCGAAGACGGAAGCCGCAAGTCCCGCAGGAGACACGACCTTTGGCGCGAACCGCACAGGACCGCCGCGGGTTCAACGCACGCCACAAGGTCCGATCCTCAAAACCGTGGAAGAGGGAGCAGATATATCAGCAGTGCTCGCAGACGAAATTCCGAAACAACATCAGGCACCGGTCTCCTTTCCGACACTTATGAAAAGGCTCGCACAACAAATTGTTGAAACAAGCGAGGGCGGTCCAATTGATGTCGTCTTCATCGTTGATGCCAGTGGTAGTATGAGAAATAATATCAAATCCGTCGTCAAACACCTCAAGGAGATGGTAGACATCTACGAAGCCTCCGAAATTGATTACGCACTCGGTGTGACAGAATTTTGGACAAGTAAAGAACAAAACGAGATCAAAGTCACCCAGTTAACAAAGGATTACATGGAGTGCAGACGCACCCTTCAAGCGATCGGCGTTCATACAGATGAAAATGCTTTGGATGCTATCGTTCAGACTGTCAAAGAACTTCAATTCCGGCCTACATCCAAAAAGCATTTTATTGTTATTACCGATGAACCCTTCACAAGCCGAGAGAGATTGCGTGTAGAAGATGCCATCGCTCACTGCCGGGAGTTCGGTATCTTTGTGAATGTCTTGGGCATACCGCTCGACGAACATTTTCAACTCGCGTCCAAAACGGGTGGCAAATGGCATCCTATTCCTGAGGAACCCAGTCCGCAAGATTCACAGACGAGTTCGAGAAGTAAAACCGTATCGCGACAGCACCAACAATGGGCGGATGTCACTACGAAAATCGGCAGGGACGTGCTTCACCGCGGCAAGAATACCCCCATCGATATTATCTTATTCATTGACAGTAGCAAAAGCATGGCGGATATACTTCCACATTTTTTGGAGCAGCTTGACCCCCTCGTTCGTAATTGGGATAATGCCCTAATAGACTATCAGATGGGGGTTGTCCGTTTCCGAGCCCTGGCATCCGAAAACACGATAACGGTCTACAATCCACCACAAACGCTCGAACAGGCTCGGAAAATCATTGAATTTTCGTGTCAAGACGATGAAAACTTATTGGATGCTATCGCAGATGGACTCAGACGGATAAAACTTCGCCCCAATGCGCAGCCCTATTTTATTGTCGTTACAGATGAACCCACGGAAGGCAAACGCTCGCCGCTCGTGATTATCGAAATGTTACAGCAAAAACAGATCCGCGTCAGCGTCATAGGTACCTACGACGATTTCCAACGGCAGGTGGCATCTACAACAGGTGGAATTTGGGTGCCTATCCCCGACGGACGCAGGATAAATAACTCATATTGGTAAAGGATCAAGATTGAAGATTGCAGTCCTCGTTTCAGGGAGCGGAACCAACCTCCAAACCCTAATTGAGCAGCTACATCAAGACAAAACAAGTGGTATTCAGATCGCAGTCGTGATTAGCGACCGTCGGAAGGCTTATGCACTCAAACGCGCAAAACGTGCGAGCATACCGACACACGTTGTTAAAACCCAAGATTTTGAGAATCGTGTCGACTTTGATGCCGAAATTTCAAGGTTTATTGAGCAGTATAACGTGGAACTCGTTGTCCTCGCGGGGTTCATGAAACTGTTCCAACCCCCATTCGTCCGAAAATATCAGAATCGTATTATCAATGTCCACCCCACGCTTTTGCCAGCATTTCCAGGCGCACACCCTGTTGCTGATACATTGGCTTATGGCGTGAAAATCGCCGGTGTCACCGTTCATTTTGTTGACGAAGACGTAGATACGGGTCCCATCATCGCTCAGTCGGCTGTCCCTGTTTTAGATACGGACGACGAGGAGAGTTTACACGACCGGATTCAGGTGGAGGAACACAAACTCTACCCGGAGGTGATTAAGTGGTATGCACAGGGTAGACTGAAGGTGGAAGGACGCAAAGTTATCGTGCAGTAGTCAGTTATCGGTTGTCAGTTGTCCGTAAGAGGTGGAGGCATTTTTTACGAATTGCTGAAGATTGACAAAGCAGGTAAGCCCAATCAACGGGTTAGGCTGGATATACGGAGTGGAACGTCCTTGCCACGCCACCCTTAACGAACCGCAAGGAACATTAAAAGAATGTTAGCGATTTCAACGATGTGGAACGCCTTGAAACAACAAGACGGTGCCGCCCTATTTGATGAACTCAACACCCTCGGCTTTGAAACACTCGAACTCAGTAGGCATCTCACACCCGATCAGGTCGAGCAGCTCAAACCGTATTTCCGCGAAAATCCACCCTGCTCCATCCACAATTTTTGCCCGATCCTCCCAGGAACCGCTCAGACAGAGGCAGAGAAAGATAAGATTTTACTTTCCAGCCTCAATACTGATGAACGCAAGGAAGCCGTCCGACGCACCCTCCGTACCATGGAACTCGCGCTTGAATTGGAAGT
>JAAXHI010000375.1:11979-26684 GCA_012270875.1 Candidatus Poribacteria bacterium
AACTCTGTATCGCTATCGAAAACCGGCCACACTACTATCAAATCCCGAATTTTGATGAGGTTGGGTTGTTCTTTGAAAAATTTCACGGCAGCCCAATGCGCTATTGGCACGATGTCGGGCACGCAAGCCTACAGGAAAAACTCGGCGTGTGCTGGGCAGATCAATGGCTTGCACATTACGCCGAGCATCTCGTCGGCGTGAACCTACACGATCTCCAAGACCTTGAGGCGTATCATCCGCCAGGGACAGGAGACCTTGAATGGGAGGAAATCTTTGCGCAACTGCCTTCAGAAGTCTTAAAGGTTTTAGAGATACGTCCTTGCGAAGCAGAACCCGTCATAGAGGCGCGAGAATTGTGTGAATCCTTATCACAATCGCGTGAACAAGCCGATGCTTAAAACACCCCAAGATGTTACTTACTTTTTTTCACAGATTGAACACGAGATCCTCAAATCCGTGTGCGCGTATATGGTAGGAGTTCCCTGTGATGATGCCTTGGACATACCGATTATTACAATTGATGCTTTCGTCAAACAATTACCCAAACCCTTACAGAGACAACTCCGTTTCGCACTCCACCTCTTCCAGTGGTGTCCAGCCTTTTTCATCGGGAAACCCCAACATTTTACGCAACTTGCGCAACGCGATGCGGTTAGATATATTGATACTTGGGCAAAAAGCCGCTTCGGAATCCGACGAAAACTATTCAGAGGCTTACGAGACATCGCATTCCTTGGATACTATAGTGCCCGCTAAGGAAAAATAAACGAAGATTGAATCCTTTAGGGAAACTGAAATTTTTAAGTTGACAAAATCCTGCTGATTTTTAATAATTAGGCGCAGGTTATGTATTCAACAAGTTTGATACAAAGATATATCCCACGCAGAAGATTGAACTTTAACACCATAGAAAGGAAAACCCTGAAGGAGGAATTGGATGATTCGAGGAATAATTTGCATAGGGAGCATTACACTACTCCTATGCGCGTTGTTGCCAATTATGTCGGTAAATGCGCAGCGAGATGAAGCAACGGTCGCTGGAAACTGGACGTTTAACGATGGCAGTGCCAAGGATACTTCAAAAAAGAAATTAAATGGTAATTTTGCTGGAAAACCACAATCTGTTGACGGCATCGTTGGAAAAGCGTTGGAATTCAACGGTAAGGATGACGGTATAAAAATTCCAGATTCCGCAGACATAAACCTTGGCGGTCCCTTTACCGACCGGACGATTGCTGCATTCTTCAACTGCAATAATGTCGGAATTGATGATCGGAAACAGGTAATTTTTGAAGAGGGTGGACGCACACGCGGCTTAGTCATCTACGTATTTGATGGAGAGGTTTATGTCGGTGGTTGGAATCGCGCCGAATATAACTGGAACGGCGAATGGATCTCTGCCGAGGTTAAGTCGAAACGTTGGTATCACGTCGGTTTAGTCATTCGAGACGCAGCCGGTAAAGTGGAAAAAGACAAGTTTGAGATGTGGCTTGATGGCAAACGCATTGCCCAAGAAAAGGGTGGGCAGCTCCACGCGCACGGTGATGACATCGGTATCGGATTCACCAATCAGAATGCTGTCTATCATGATGAAGGTGGCAGTGGAACTAACATTGATTGGTTTGAAGGTTTAATTGACGAGGTTATCGTTTACGGCTCCGCTTTTGATGAAGGCGATTTCTCGAAACTCGCGCAGCCGCTCAGCGTTGAACCGCAAGGCAAATTCACAACCACTTGGGCAAATCTGAAAGCCCAACGCACGCAAAAGTAACCGCAATATCCGAATTGCGTTTTTAACAATAACAACCTATAAAGGAGATATACCAGAATGGTAAAACATCGTTTAATATACCTCTTTAGTATTTTACTCATGCTTATTGCCCTAACGACTTACGCTGCGAGAGACGAAGCGACTGTTGAAGGCGTTTGGAACTTTGACAATGGCGATGCCGCAGATACCTCAGGAAAAGGCTTAGATGGAACAATCGCCGGGGATCCTGAGGTCGTTGACGGTATTGTTGGCAAAGCACTGCTTTTTGACGGTGTAGATGATGGCGTTAAACTCCCTGATTCCGTCGGTATCAATACACTCGCACAGCCTAACTTCTACACCGATCGGACGGTCGCTGCTTATTTTAACTGCACGGATGTCGATAACACCGAACAAAAGCAGACGATCTTTGAAGAAGGCGGACGGACCCGCGGTCTTGTCATCAACGTTTTTGATGGGCAAGTCTATGTCGCCGGATGGAACCGTGCCGAATACCAGTGGGCTGGCGCATTTCCGTCTGCACCGGTAGAGTCTGGTGTATGGTATCACGTCGCTTTAGTTATCCGTGATGCCACAAACGCAGTTGAACCCGGTAAATTTGAGATGTGGCTTAATGGAGAGATGATCGCCAGTGAAGATGGCGGCGCACTCTACGGGCACGGCGACGATATCGGTATCGCGCATGTCAACGCCAACGCTGTTTTCCACGACGAAGATGGCGCGGGTTCCAATATTCACTACTTCGGCGGTATGATCGATGAAGTCATCGTTTACAATTCCGCTTTTGATGAATCCGATTTCGCTGAGTACGCGGTAGCAGTTACGAGCGTTGAACCGCAAGACAAATTTACCACGACGTGGGCAAGCATTAAAGCCGAACGGACACGTCAATA
Organism: Candidatus Poribacteria bacterium; assembly: GCA_012270875.1. Classification (GTDB taxonomy): domain Bacteria; phylum Poribacteria; class WGA-4E; order WGA-4E; family WGA-3G; genus WGA-3G. Next base: position 14,644 of record JAAXHI010000375.1, read on the forward strand.
GAACTTATTGCTATATGTGCTTGTGTTGTAGGGCGGGGTCTCATGCCTCAGCCCTACACTGCTTTAAAGAACAGGCAGAAAGTCGTTACCTCGCTAAAGCCCCCGACCTCCTTGAAGTAATCAAGAAGATGTATAACACAGTCGGCAATTAAATCCAGTCAACTACCCAAGCCTAAGACTTGGGCTTCTGACAGAAAGCAACGTTAGTTGTATTGCGTCAGTCAAGTCCAAATCTCGTACTTCATTCTTGTTTCTCGTTTCATAGAGGGTGGTAAGCCACCGCTCTCCACGAAGGGCAGCAGCTGCCCTAAGAAGTATGTTTATCGCAGCGTTATGGTCTCGGTCTAAAGACGTGCCACAAAAACTACAATTAAAGGTGCGTATCGCCAGCGAAAGTTTCTTTGACGACTTTTGGCCGCAACTTGAGCATGTTTGCGAGGTGTTCTTCGGGTCTACTTGGTGGAAGTGGAAACCGTCTCTTTCGGCTATATTCCCACACCACTTGAAGAAGTTTGCCCAAGACGCGTCGCTAATGCTCTTGCTAAGGTGTTTATTCTTGACCATGTTAGATACGTGTAAGTTCTCTGCCACTAATACATTATTTCCGTAGTGGTGGTAGAGTTTGTAAACAAGTTTCCCGATAAAGTCTTTGCGTCGGTTTGTTGTTCGCTCATGATGTAAAGTGAGTTTATGTTGTTGTTTATTTTTACGGTTAGAGCCTAACTTCTTACGGGAGAGGTCTTTGGAATGTTTTCGGGTTAACCCTTCTGCTTGACGATACCAACGAGGATTATCTTCTTTTTCGCCTTCAGAAGTGGTTAGATAATGGGTTGTCCCCATATCAACAGCAATCGCTTCAGTTGCTTCAACCTTTGGCGTATCAGGGAGTTCACAAACAATATGAGCATACCAACCACTTGCTTTTTTAACAAGTGTAATGCTTTTTGGATCGCCTTGGAGGGGACGGTACATGTATATCCTAACTTCACCGAGTTTCGGCACTTTCAAACGGTCATGTTTCCATGCTGTTTCTCGGATAGGATTTTGACGAACACGTTCACCACTCTTAAGTGTGTGTTTACGGAGTTTCCACGACATAGACCTAATACTTTTCCTGTGTCTTGGATACCCCTTTTTCACAGCACCTTGCTCGCAGCGTCTATAAAAACCGTCATAAGCTTTATCCGTACGTTCCAGAGTACAGACTTGCATATCTTGTGGCACTTCGCGAAAGTCCTCGTATTTTTCACGAGCAACCTTCAACTTCCGTTGCTGCTCGTTGCAAGAAACGCGTTTACTTTCAGTTTCCCATGCAACCTTACGATCATGGCGTGCAGAGTTCTGAAGTTCACAAAGATGGTCAAGCCAGTTTAATAATGTTGTTTCCTGTGTTTTCGTAGGATACACAGGGTATCTAAAAGTCAATTTCATGGTATATCAAGTATCAAGTGTTTATCCCCTACTAAGTGGGAGGCAAGCACATTGCCGAGTGGCAATGCTTAGTATGCTTGCCAACTTGATACTATAATTATACTACATTTTTTATGATAATGTCAAGTTTATTTTTTCACACAAGCACTTAGCGGGCTTTCCTCCCCCAGCTAAAGCAGTGGGCTTCACGCCCGAATTCTCGTGAAACACAGTCCTTATGGATGTACTCGCGTCTAAAACCCTTTCAAAGCGAAATCGTTTTTATAGTTTTCGTTCCAGTTGGCTGGCTTTAATTCCCACAATTTCCATCCTACTCCTTACGCTAACACCATTCCCCGCACTATCCATAGAATCGCCTATTCATTTCATGGATGTTACCGATACTGCCGGTATCCACTTTGAACACACAGATGGTGCGACTGGAGCGTTTCATCTCCCTGAAACGCTTGGTGCAGGCGGTGCCTTCCTTGATTATAACAACGATGGTTCCCTCGATATCTACCTCGTCAATAGTGCTGCGCCAAATAGACTCTACCGAAACAACGGCGATGGCACTTTCACAGATGTCACCATGTCCGCTGGTGTCAGCAATCAAGGAAGTTATGGGCACGGCGTTGCATGCGGAGATTACAACAATGACGGTTACATAGACCTTTACGTAACCAATTTCGGTGAGAACCGACTCTATCACAACAACGGAAACGGCACTTTTACCGATGTCACAGTTAAATCTGACACAGGAGACGCTCGTTGGAGTAGTAGCGCAACCTTTTTCGATTACAATAGCGACGGTTACCTTGACCTCTATGTTGTTAACTACCTCAATTACAAGTTAGGTGTCCGCTATCCTCCGTGTTTTGAGAATCCAGCGTTCGGGGCAGCTGAGAAGGTGCGCGGTTACTGTCATCCGAAACATTTTGAAGGCGCGCCGGATAGACTCTATAGAAACAACGGCGACGGCACCTTCACCGATGTCACTAAAGCTGCCAACATTCAAGATCCGGGGGGTATGTTCTTTGGTAAAGGATTAGGCGTTGTCGCCGCAGACTTTGACGCAGATGGCAATCCCGATCTTTACGTTGCCAACGATGACACACCAAACTATCTCTTTTATAATAAAGGCGATGGTACATTTGCCGAGATCGCAATCCTTACAGGCTGTGCCTACAGCGCAGAGGGTATAGCGCAAGCGGGTATGGGTGTTGATGCCGGTGATTACAACGGCGACGGATTTCTTGATCTCTTCGTCACCAATTTCTCCTATGAAACGAATACCCTCTATCGGAACAACGGCGACGGCACTTTCACAGATGTGAGTTATAAAGCGCGGCTCGGTGAGGAGAGTTATCTCTCTTTAGGGTTCGGTACCGGATTTTTTGATGCCGATAACGACGGAAATCTCGATATTTTTATCGCCAATGGACATATTTTCCCGACCGTTGAACGGACCACAGACGTGCTTTCATACAGGCAACCGAATCAACTCTTCTGGAATCAAGGCGATAGCACGTTCGCTGAGATTCAGTTTGATAAGCAACCCACTGTCAGTCGCGGCACCGTTTTCGGTGATTACGATAACGATGGCGACACCGACCTACTCATCACACAGTTAAACGATAAAGTGGTGCTTCTCCGAAATGAAAGTAAGACTCCCAATAACTGGCTCCGTCTCAAACTGATCGGCACCCGCAGCAACCGAGACGGCATCGGCACTCGCATCACATTAACCATCGGTGCCGAATCCCAGACGCGCGAGGTTCACATCGGGTCCAGTTATCTCAGTAGCAACGATCCAAGGATACTCTTCGGAGTCGGGCAACGAACAACTGTTGATACGCTTAAAATCCGCTGGCAGAGCGGTATTGTCCAGATCCTGGAAAACCTCGCGGTAAATCAAGAATTGGTTGTAACCGAACCTCGTCCTGATGAATAAAACCTTGATTGATAAATTGGCTCGGCTTAACTTACTTGTCCTGCCAGATTTGCAGATCAATGTCAAAGTGGCACGGGTTTTTAGTGGGAAATCATCCGTTTTTGACCGCCAAGGCAAAAAGAAGAATGGCATAAATCTTGCTACACTTGTGTTGAACTGACTTAGACGGAATTTCAATAATAGGACTTACGCATTTTTTCATGATAGCGGACATCCTACGCTCTGCAGGCGGGGTTTAAAACCCCGCCTGCGGGGGTGCTGCGCAAGTCCTAAAAATAGATACCACAATGGAGGTTCATCATGAGACTTGATAGATTAACAATTAAAACACAAGAAGCCCTGGAAGCAGCACAAAATTTAGCAACAGATGCGCAAAACCCCGAACTTAGCGTCGAACATCTGATGCTGGCACTCATTCGACAGACTGACGGAATTGTTACACCAATCTTCCAGAAATTAGGTGTCGATATTGCTGGCGTTACGTCAGCAATTGCGGCTGCTGTTCAAAAAACACCTAAAGTGCAAGGCGCAGCTTCTGAAATGCGGATCAGCCATGCGCTGCAATCCGTTTTGGACACCGGATTCAAAGAAGCGACAGCACTCAAGGATGAATACGTCAGTACAGAACATCTTCTGATAGCCTGTGCCGAAGCGAAGCAGGCGGAAGTCGGTAAAATCCTTCGAGAAGCAGGTGTAACGAAAGACAAAATCCTCAAGGCACTCGTTGATATCCGCGGCAACCAACGGATAACCGATCAGAACCCAGAGGACAAATATCAGGCACTCACTCGGTTTGGTAGAGAACTCACCCAGGAAGCAATTTCAGGCAAACTCGATCCAGTGATCGGACGTGATGATGAAATCCGCCGCGTGATGCAAGTCCTCTCCCGTAGGCGGAAAAACAATCCCGTTTTGATCGGTGAACCCGGTGTCGGGAAAACGGCGATTGTGGAAGGGTTAGCACAACGTATCGCTGACGGTGATGTTCCCGAAAGTCTCCGTGAAAAGCGGCTCATTGCTCTGGATTTAGGTGCACTTATTGCCGGTAGCAAGTATCGCGGTGAATTTGAAGATCGGTTGAAAGCTGTCCTTGCCGATGTGGAACAGGCAGAAGGACAAGTCGTTCTTTTTATTGACGAACTCCATACCATTGTCGGCGCGGGGGCTGCAGAAGGTGCTGTGGATGCGTCCAACATGCTTAAACCCGCACTGGCGCGCGGTGAATTACGATGCATCGGTGCGACAACACTTGACGAGTATCGCAAACACATTGAGAAAGATGCCGCTTTGGAACGCCGATTTCAGCCCGTACAAGTTGAAGAACCGTCGGTTGAGGACACAATCGCGATTTTACGAGGCTTGAAGGAACGCTACGAGACACATCACGGCGTACAAATTCAGGACAACGCTATTGTCGCCGCCGCGACCCTTTCAAAACGTTATATTTCTGAACGGTTCCTACCTGATAAAGCCGTGGATCTGGTGGACGAAGCCGCGTCGCGCCTACGGATCGAGATTGATAGTGTCCCTGAAGAGATTGACGAGGTAGAACGCCGTATCATTCAACTCCAAATAGAACAGCAGGCACTGGAGAAAGAGGAGGACACTGCCTCACAGCAGCGTCTTGAAAAACTGACAGCGGAACTCGCCGAACTCAAGGAACAAGCAACCGCGCGCAAAGCCGCATGGCAAAACGAAAAGGCGAGTCTGACGAAGATTAGCGAGTTAATGGAGCAGATCGAAACACTCCGCATTGAATCGGAGCAGGCAAAACGCTCAGGCAATCTCGGCAGAGCTTCAGAACTCGAATACGGCAAAATACCAGAACTGGAGGCACAACTCAAAGCCGTCCGAGAAGCACTGGAGACAGATGTGCAAGGCACACAGATGTTGAAAGAGCAAGTCGGCGCAGAGGATATTGCCGAAATTGTAGCGAAGTGGACGGGTATTCCTGTTTATCGACTCATGGAGGGTGAGACCCAGAAACTGATCCACATGGAAGCACGTTTGCGTGAACAGGTCATCGGGCAAGACGAAGCAGTGAGTGCTGTTTCTAATGCGATTCGTCGTGCCCGCGTCGGTCTCGGTGATCCTGATCGTCCACTCGGTTCTTTCCTCTTTATGGGACCCACCGGTGTCGGTAAGACGCATCTCGCCAAATCGCTCGCCGAATTCCTTTTCGACGACGCAAACGCCATGGTGCGGATCGACATGAGCGAGTATATGGAGAAACACACCGTCTCCCGACTCATCGGTGCGCCCCCTGGATACGTCGGGTACGATGAAGGCGGACAATTGACTGAAGCAGTCCGACGACACCCGTATTGCGTCATCTTACTTGATGAGGTGGAGAAGGCGCATCCAGATGTATTCAATGTCTTGCTCCAGATGCTTGACGACGGTAGAATGACAGACGGACACGGACGCACCGTCGATTTCAAGAACGCTGTTGTCATCATGACCTCCAACATCGGTAGCCAGTGGATTAGCGATGCGCTTTTAGACGGGAAAGAAATTCGTGGGAAGGTAATGGAAGCGGTACAAGCGCATTTTCCACCCGAATTCTTGAACCGTATCGACGACCTGATTATTTTTGACCGACTCGGTGTTGAGGAGTTGAAACGGATTGTCACACTGGAACTCGCGCAGTTGAGCCACCGCTTCGCGGAGAAGGCGATGACCTTAACGCTCTCTGAGTCAGCAAACGAGGAGCTGGTAAAACGCGGATTTGATACGGTATACGGTGCGCGTCCGCTTCGTCGGACCATCCAGCGGGATATCCTCAATCCGTTAGCGATCCAGATGCTCGAAGGCACCTTCCACGACGGCGACGCAATCGCTGTAGGCTTTGAAGGCGGAGAATTCGCCTTCCAAAAAGCGTGATTTAATTGCTATAGGGCGAGATCTTGGTGCCTCGGCTATTCTTTTGTCAAAGAGAATCCTGACACAAACCCTTTCTTGATAAAATGCGTGAAAATTTGACATCCGTGTGATTCTATGTTATATTACCAATGTGTAGATTCGCGAAAATACAAGGAGCTATCTCGTGAAAAAATCGAATTGTGCCCCAACGGAAATTCCAACCAAAGTGCCAAAATCCGGCTTGCGGAAAGATAACGTTGAAATTGTGAACAGCGACATTCCACCTAAGAAAGAGCGGCAGGGGCGCGTGCCACCCCCGAGTTATACTCTGGAGGAACTCTTAGCTAAAGTGCCAGAACCTACAACCAGAGGGCCTGAACCCAATTTTTCGGGTGAAGTTGACACGGGCCCGCCAGTGGGCAAAGAAGTATGGTGAGATTAACCTATGTATGTTCCACGACACGGTGATATAGTGTGGATCAACTTCAATCCACAAGTAGGTCACGAACAAGCAAAGGAACGTCCAGCCCTTGTTCTGTCCGAAGAACTCTACAATCGCAGGTTGTGGTTGGCGATTATGTGTCCGATTACGACGAGTCGGAAACCTTATCGCGTAGACCTTGATGTGCCCATTCCTGCTGGGGTAAAGATCCGCAATAGGAATAATACTGAGGTTTTTGAACTCACCGGAGTTATACAGGCCGATCATGTTAAGAGTCTTGATTGGTGGGAAAGACGTGCCAGATACGCAGGGGACATGCCAAATGCAACAGTCGTTCAAGTTTTACAAATACTTGGTAAACTCGTGAAAATCTGGTAAGATTATTCACTTCAGTTTAGGAGAAACTGATAATGCTTAAACACATCATAGACCTTGAAGTTGAAGAATACGAAGATGTTTATGATGACGATGAATATTTCGCAGCGCAAGAGATGCAGCAACGGGAGGGCGCGCTCTTGAAACAGGGCGATGAATTCAAAGCCTCTGTCTGGCTAACATCTGAAGACTCCGAGGTTCTGATAAGACTTGCTGAGGAACGCGGGATACCCGCCGGTGAACTTATTGAGGAATGGATCCTTGAGCGTATTGATGAAGCGTTAGACATCGGCACCTAACCATTTTTTCGGAAGGTTAGGCGGAGGCAATTCACGGCACTACAAAATGACTTCGGGGACGCGTCTATAAATATCCTGCAACGGTAATTCACATCCGATGGAAGCGAGGGGCAGCACATCTTCAGGCGAGCGAAACTCTGTCTGCACCCACTGTGTCTTAAGAAGGCGATACTGTTCAACACGGATCCTGTCCTGTGAGACGAGGATATATTCCTGCAAAGAGGCGAGTTCTTGATAGTGCCTAAATTTTTCGCCTTTGTCATACACTTCAGTTGACGGCGAAAGTACCTCTATCACAAGGATAGGGTTGAGAAGTGTGTCAAAGACGTTATCTTCAAATTGGGGTTCGCTGCAAACAACAACCACATCTGGATAAAAATACGAACCCATCGGACTAGTCCGAATGCGCATATCGTTGGTGTAGACTAAGCATTCACGCTCTCGCAACTGGATGTTAAGTTCAGTTCCTATATCCAGCGTGATGAGATTGTGCGCGTTACTTGCTCCAGACATTGCGAGTATTTCTCCGTTAATATATTCACTTTTCAATGTCGCCTTACGTTCCGAGACGAGGTATTCCTCTGGAGTAAAAATGGTTTGTGCTGCGAGAGATGACATGCGTGCCTCCATGTGATTAATCTTAACCGTTCTGGTACCAAATTATAGCATATCATAGAACAAATTGCATTTTAATTTTTCAAAATGCGATAGAGGTATAGAGACATTCGATTTTTTATTCTTTGGTCCCGCAGAGTTTATTTCCTTGGATATTCCCGCAATATGCTTATAGCCGAAACTCCGCCGACAAACTCCTTGACAATTCGATTCATGCAAGGTATAATTGAGAAAATCTATTAACAGAAAGCCAAAACCAATCATATCCATGAATCGAATTGACCAAAAATTTCAAGAACTCCGACACCAAGGTGCAAGGGCATTTATGCCCTATCTTTGCGCTGGCGACCCGACCCCAGAACTTACCTCTAAACTCCTGCTCACACTTGAGGCAGCAGGCGCAGATATTATTGAACTCGGTGTCCCCTTCTCCGATCCAATTGCAGACGGACCGACTATCCAACGCGCAAGCGAACGCGCACTCACACATAGTATCTCACTTCAGCAGATTTTGGAAATCGTGAGAAGCCTTCGTGATCAGACAGAAATCCCTATCGCTCTAATGAGTTACTATAACCCAATCTTTCGGATGGGGGAGGAAGCGTTTTGCAAAGCAGCACAAGAAGCAGGCGTGGACGGGCTCATCGTGCCAGACCTACCGCCAGAACAGGCGCAACCGCTCCTTGCGGTCGCACCGCGCTATAACCTCGCTACGATCTTTCTCGTCGCGCCGACAAGTCCACCGGAACGGATGCAACTGATCGCATCGGTCAGCACCGGATTTATCTACTGCGTCTCGCTAACAGGCGTAACAGGCGCGAGGGCAATGTTATCAGATGAGATCGCACCGATGATTACAGAACTCCGCAACCACACGGACAAACCGATCAGTGTCGGCTTTGGCGTATCAACGTCTGAGCAGGCGAAACAGGTAGCAGGTATTGCAGACGGTGTGATTGTCGGAAGTGCTATCGTCAACGTTATTGAAGAGCATATAGATGATGAAACAAAATTACTCACTGCGGTAAAACAATTCGCGTCGGATTTGGCAGCAGGTGTAAAAGCATAAGGTATGATCCTGTTTCTGTATCCATCTGTTTTTCAGTGTGTAAAGATGGATACTAAGATTATACGGAGGACTCAACGCATGGCTTATAGCAATTTCACCTTAGAAACAGTCAGAGAAACGTTTCAACTCGAAATGGTTCAGTCTGCAGGTATCTTTTCGGAAACAGCGGGAGTCGAACCAAGTGCTGAACTTACCAAAGCGTTGGCAAAGAAGGTTCCGTTAGCCGTTGCGATAGGTACAGAGAAGGCAAAGTCAGAGATGATAGTCGCCGATATACTTGTTGAACTCCGGGAGCACTTTGAGCATCGTATCAGTCTTTTTTCGGGTATTGATTTCAATGTTGATACCGAAAACGATTTGACGGGTGTATGTGATTTTTTGGTGAGTCTATCTCCAAACCAGTACTATTTGGAGTCCCCTGTTATTATCCTTGTTGAAGCCAAGAAAGATGACCTCATAATAGGCCTCGGGCAGTGCACTGCGGAGATGATTGCTGCCCAACGCTTTAATGCCGAAAAAGAAAACGACATTCCAAGTGTTTATGGTGCTACTACAACAGGGACGCATTGGCTTTTCCTCAAATTAGAGGGGAAGCGACTTCATATTGACATGGAAACTTATATGCTTGAGCGGTGTGACAAAATTCTCGGTATCCTTGCGAGTATGGTGTCGCAAAAAGTGTGATATACCGAAGTTTCCGCAAAGACACAGACTATAGGGCACAGGCTAACAGCCTATGCTACAACCTCAGAGAGTTTCACACCTACATTCCGCGCTTGATACCAAATTCCGCTTCAAATGCCTCCCAAATATCCTGCGGAATATCAGCCGTCGCTGCTTCATAGCCGTCTTCTACTTGTGCCTTATCCGCGGGACCGAACATCACAACACCATTTATCGGTGCAGCGAGACAGAACTGTATCGCCAGATGGCGGATATTGACATCACGTTCCTGACACCACTTCCACATTCTGTATGCCTTCGGTTCCGCATCGGGATTCCGTCGGCGTTCATCTTCAACCTTCGGTTCTGCACCTGTCAAACTCCCCATGCCTAATGGACTCGCGAGAATAATACCGACATCGTGCTGGCGCGCCAACGGCAACGTCGTTTCTGCTACGGATTGCGATAACAGGGTATAGTCTAAGAACGTAAGGATAATGTCGATATGCCCCGTTTCAATCAGTTCTTTGTGGAATTCATGAGAACGCACACCCGCACCGATGTGTCGAATATAGCCTTCCGCTTTCATCTCAACCAGTGTATCCAAAGCACAACCGGGTGCCAACACACTCTCCATATCATTCGGATCGTGGATGAGTACTGAATCAAGGTAATCTGTACGGAGGTCTTTGAGACTGTTCGTGACACTCCAGCGTGTGCCATCCGCGGAAAAATCTTTCCGTCGTTCTGGATGCGTGCCTACCTTGGCTTGCAAATAGACCTTCTCTCGCAATCCATCGGAAAGTGCTTCTCCCCAGAGGTGTTCGGCGTGCCCTGGATACGTGTCAATGTAATTAATACCGAGTTCAATACCACGTCGGATCGCGCCGATGACTTCAGCATCCGATTTCTGCCAGATCCACGCTGCGCCGAGCGCGAGCGCGTTCGGTTTCATCTCAGTACGTCCCATCCGTCGGGTTTCTAATTTTGTTGTGGTTTCCATAATTGTCCTATGTTACGGCACGACGGAGCGTGCCTACTACCTTGCAAGCCTACTACCTCAAAAATGGGTTACGGCACGACGGCGCGTGCCTACTACCTCAAAAATAGGTTACGGCACGACACGACGGCGCGTGCCTACTACCTCGTAAGTGCTTGTTTTAACTTATGCGTGGATTCAGCAAGCGATTCTTGTAGATATGGATAAGGAAAACCGCCCCACCGATCCGGTGGTGGTTCGTATGCTTGCGCAATTTTTAGACTCACAAAAATAGGGCCGACTTCGCTCCAGATTTTCGGGAGTTCGGTTTCAAATGCGTCCGAATCATCAAATTCATAAACCCGCGCAAAACCGGCACCTCTTGCAAGCATCGACCAACTAAAACCCGCGTTCCCCGCAGGTACAGGTTGATTGCCTGTAACCTCGTAGGTACCGTTATCACAGACAAAGAGGAGATAGTTAGGCGGTGGTGTGTTCAGCGCAGTAATCGTCGCCAATGTGCCTAAACACATTAGCATACTGCCGTCCCCGTTGAGCACGACGACCTTTCTATCCGGTTTGGCAAGCGCGATGCCGAGTGCGAAGTCAGCAGCGTGTCCCATCGCACTTCCGACGGAGGCGTAGTCCAACGGGTGTGTCGATATTTTGCCCCACGGCACCGTGGTCCCCATCGTCGTGATGACGATTTCATTTGTCCGTTGGTCTGCGATAAGTTGTAGACACTCTTCCTTAATGAGCATACTTTTCTCCAATCGTAGGAGCGAGGTAACCTCGTTCCTACTCTTCTTCTGGTCGCAAAAATTCAATGCGCGGCGGGGTCTTCAACGCAGTTGTCGTAATTTGGACATGATCCGCGAATTCCGCTTCTGTCTCAATACCGTCAATACCACTGCCCCAAATAGCGAACGTACGATAGCTGAGTCTGCCTTCCGCGTCAGGTGTTAGGATAACCGGCAAAAGGTCGTCTTTCTCAGACCTATTTGTGTCTTGTACGTCGTGGCCGTCGGGGACAATGAGTGCGATGCCGAGTGTATCTATGCCGCGGGGGTCTGTTCCCCAACTTGATATCCAACCCTGTTCTCTGTCCACTTTATTAGCACTTTTGAGATTCGGGATCCCTGTGGCGATGGCGTAACCCGTAGGCAGATTTCCATCAATATAGATGTGATGCTCAATCCACGGATTTTCGCCATAGATAAAGGTTGTTGAGGTTAATCGCCGGGTCTCACCGCCAATGTTCCACTCAGGCACAACCCTCTGAACAACAGAGCGGATAGAACCATCGGCAAGAATCCGGACATAGTTGCCTTCATCGGGGAGCGGAATCATCGCCGCTTTCTCTTTATCCCAGA
>JAAXHI010000491.1:0-5537 GCA_012270875.1 Candidatus Poribacteria bacterium
AAAATGGATTTTGCGTAAGTCCTGGTAGTATAACAATTTTTCTTGACAGATATAACTCGGAGATGCTAAAATTATGGCAAGCAAGAATGATATTTTAAGAGTCGGTGTGATTGGTCCAGGGGGTGCAGGACGTGGTAACACACTCGGTTTTGCAACCCGTCCCGATGCAGAAGTTGTCGCCGCAGCGGATACACACGAAGGCAGTTTGGACGCTTTAGAGAACGCACTCCAAGAGCAAGTTGACGGCTATAAAGCGAACAGTCTTAATCGCTACCTCGGCGACTATGAATTCATTGAGATGCTCAATCACGAAAATCTGGATATCGTTGGCGTTTTCTCACCACACTCCTTGCACGATATTCACGTGAAATATGCTCTCCGTGCCGGTTGTCACGTCATCGTTGAAAAACCGATGGCGAACATTGTCGGGGACGCGATCTCAATAACCAAAATTGCGATAGGCAGTGGGTTACACCTCGTCGGTGGGTACCAACGCCATTACGAAGATACCTATATGGCAGGGAGACGCGCAATCGCTGAAGGACGTATCGGAAACCTTCAAAAATTTGAGGTCTACATGGCGCAGCGATGGGGCGCAGGTGGATGGCGGGGAGATCCACGTTTTTCCGGTGGTGGGCAACCGAATGACTCTGGTAGCCATCTCCAAGATATATTCTTGTGGATGACCAATGCCTTGCCTGCTGAAGTCTATGGAACAACCGATATGAAATTTGAGGACGATGACGGAAACCTCGTTCCGAAGTTCGTTGAAATCAATTCTTATTCCGATGTAACCTTAGATAACGGTGCTGAAGGGACAATCACTATCCTCGGCAACACACGCGTCGGATTTGAGGAGTGGGTAATTCTTGAAGGCGACGAAGGCACGATTGAAATCAAAGGTGGAATCCGCTATACACCGAAGGGTGGTGAAGCAGAACCGCTTGCTTACCCGCGTCCTGAAGGATATCCGCGCAACAAAGTTGATCAACTCGTCGGTTTAGTGAAAGGTGAATACGAGGCAAACTACACCTCTGGCATCAACGGCGTACGCACCAGTTGGCTGACGAATTCAGTCCTTGAAGCTGGCAGAGGTCCCGACGCGAAAAATAGAGTGGATTGCGACGAACTCATCGAAAAAGAGGGGTATACCCGACAAGAGGTCTTAGCACTGATTGATGAAAGCGCGTCCAAATCGTGCTACTAAAGTACGATTGTCTATCCTTTGGATTCGCTATGAAGAAAGGAGAAAAACCGTGAAATTTTTGACACAACTCGCTGTTAATAGTATGAAGTGTTTCGCATTGACTGCTATTATATTGTTCGCAGCATCGCAAATCGGGTGTTTATCCGGAGGTGCCTTAAGCAACGCAGAAAAACTCGCAGAAAACAAAGATTACTACGGTGCAGTTGAGGCTTACCAAAACATTGTAGATACCCAACCCGGCACACCGGATGCAATTCAAGCACAATTCGCTATCGGCACACTGTCTATTGCGCAGATGAATCGACCAGCAGAAGGTATCAAGGCTTATGAAGCCGTCATCGCCGCTGCCCCTGAAAGCGAGAAAGCTGCTGAAGCATACTACGAACTCGGTATGCACTATTTTAAGGAAAAAGATTTCAAGTCAGCACAAACCCAATTTGACGCGATTGTCAATAAATACCCGCAGCTGGAACTGAGTCACAATGCACATCTGATGTTGGCGAAAAGTCTCGAGGAAGCGAAAAACTTTGAACAGGCCGCAGAGACTTTCGATAATTTCGCGAACCGCAATCCACGCAGCAAACGAGCGGCATTGGCACTTGAGAATAAGGCGCGAATTCAACGCCAACACCTCAAAGACGAAGAGGAAGCGAAACGCACGAACCAATTGCTCGTTAAAAGGTATGGAAAGGTTGAAGGTGCCGAAGAATCGGTTGAAAAGGCGAAGCAAGAACTCAGAGATTTCAACGCAACTATCCCAGAACCGGATGACCCATTGGCAACACAGCAGGGCAGGGCGTTGGCACAGTTTGAAGCCCGACGTGAACGCGACCGACCGCGCGGCGGCGTTGAGAGAAGTCCGGCAATGGGCAACACAAACATTGAAATCCCGGACTCTGGGTTTGGAATTAGTGCTGCAGACGTTATGCGGAATTTCGGTGGACAGGGTGGTATCGCAGGCGATGATCAAGGAAGTTACCACGACGCTGAGCTTATGATTGCCAACTTCTTCTACGGCGATGAAAGTTATCGGGACGCAGGCGCGTTATACTTTGATGCGATCGCACGCGCAGAAGCCGAAAAAGTAAAAATTGACCCGTACACCTATCTCAAACTTTCAATTTGCTACCGAAAAGTCGGGATGAATCAACGCGCGAAAGAGGTACTCAGAAAAGCCGCAAGTCGGGATGGTGAAGTTATCGATGCAGTTATCAATACGGGTCGAAATCACTACACTTCCGAATCCTATGAGAAAGCGATAGAAAGCTACAATTCTGTCATCGGATTAAGCCGAAGCAAAGACTCAGAGGTCTACTGGCTCATTGCGCTTGCGCACAAAAAACTCAGCGAACCAGAGAAGGAACGAGAAGCACTTGAACGTGCTGTCGCCGCGAACACGCAGAATACAGATGCGTTACAAAGCCTCGCTGAAGTTCTCCACTACCGGTTAAAGGATCGGAAAGCGGCTGTAATCTTCCAGGACTTGGTTGATCAGAAGGGGGATACCTACATAGGTGCGAAAACACTCGGAGATCTCACCTATAAATATGGGAATTACGTTCAAGCCAGTGCCAGATATAAAGCCGCCGCTCGAACAGCGAAACGATTGCTTGGTACGGCAGAAAACGACGCAGAGAAACGGGAATTCCGTAATCAGATAGTTTATGCAACAATTTTTGCTGCACGTGCGACCCATCAGCGCGATAAACCCGAGGACGCACAGAAGATCATAGACGAATTGGCGGCGGAATATCCAGAACATGCACTCATCCCTTACGGCAGAGGTGAATTAGCACTTCTCAGCGGCGATACGGAAACCGCTGTTGCTCAATTCAAAGCGTCGATTGAGAAAAACCCGCACTCTGACATTCCAGTGGTAGCCCTTGGAAACTACTATGTCTCACAAGGTTATAACGACGATGCAATAGCGCTCTGGGAAGGTTTTCTCGCAGATAATCAGTATAACCGGAACGTCCAACGGAGCCTTAAAGCATTGAAAAGTGAAGCGGCATCCGAAGATGCGCCAGTTGAACCGAAAAACTAAGTTAACAAAGTGCGGCTTTTAGCCGCACTTAATAACACTAATTTTGGAATAGTGCGTGTTCAAATCGCACGACGTACCACAATTTTGGGGATCAACCAATCTTTTTTTTGAAAAAAAACTTGACTTTTATAGTCAATTGTGTATAATTAATAGTTAAAGTTCTTAATTTCCTAACACAAGGCGGCTTTAAAGGTAAGATATGCGGATTTCCACTAATGAAATCGCACAACCTCATAAAAAAGCATGCTTTGAGGAAAACGAGTCACCGGCTGTTAGGTAATGTGTGCGATCTTAGTTTCGATATGTTCCCTAATAATGTGGAAACAGGGAAGCGGTACTTTTAGATTGAAACCATCTTCCAGCATGCATTACAACGCAACCATACAAGAAACATTCCCGCGGGCAACATTGCACCTACTCCACCGATACCCCTTTATACCTCGCATTTTGCCTTGTTGTATATCTCAACGGCATAGCGCGCGGCTCGCAAGCGCATCTTCAGAAGTCTCATGCATTGGGTCGGAGTGTCGGACCAGTTTAACCGGCTTTGTAGGAAAACCCGGTCTTCGTGCCTGAGTCCCCCTATGCCGTTTTATCAATTAAAAGGGACATTGTTGGGAAATCCGGTAGGCGTGGTTTCCGACTGCGCACCGAAAGCGATAGAAACCAACTATAGTCAATTATTCTACAAGATCAGCCTTGTTTCCATTTTAACCGCTGCTTCGTATGCTACTTTTGCGAATTTAATATATCCCATATTTGAGTGGGAGTAAAGAATGCGTTAAATCGTTAGAAACATCACGGTGGAACGATTATCTTGGAACCGAAGCACAATAAGGAGTACTATAAACTATGGAGAGCTTGGACATTGGCAAGCTCCAAGAAATGGAGTTCTCGGAACTCAAAGACCTTGCGATGACGCTCGGAGTGGACGAATACACCGGGTCTCGGAAGGAGGAATTGATTAACGAGATTATAGAGGCTAAATCTGAGGGGGATACCCAATTTTACGGTGGCGGTGTCTTGGAAATCCTCGATGACCGGGACCAACACTACGGTTTCCTCCGTTCATCGCGCTCGAACTATTTGCAGAGCAACGAGGATATTTACGTGTCCTCATCACAAATTAGGCGCTTTGATCTACAGACGGGGCATGTTGTTGAAGGTATAATCCGACCGCCCAAGAAGACGGAAAACAAGGCAGAACGTTACTTCGCAATGCTACAAATTGAGAAGGTCAACGGTGAGCCGCCGGAAGCCGTCAAACAGAAAATCCTTTTCCATAATCTCACCCCTATCCACCCGTACGAACAATTAAAACTGGAACACAATCAGTCCGAATTCGGAACCCGAATGATGGATTTAATAGCACCCATCGGGAAGGGGCAACGCGGATTGATTGTCGCACCGCCCTATAGCGGAAAAACGACACTACTGAAGAATATTGCCGCTGGTATTGAGGCGAACCATCCAGAAGTCTCTCTCATCTTTCTCCTAATTGATGAGCGTCCAGAGGAAGTTACGGATGTCGCACGCTCTGTTAAAGGAGAAGTCATCAGTTCTACCTTTGATGAACACCCAGAAAGACATGTTCAGGTGGCAGAGATGGCGATTGAAAAGGCAAAACGCTGGGCAGAGTACGGGAAAGATGTTGTTGTGCTATTAGATAGCATGACCCGATTGGCGCGGGCACATAACGTTATGGCACCACATAGCGGCAAAACGTTGAGTGGTGGTTTAGATGCCTTAGCATTCGTGAAACCACGTCAATTCTGTGGCGCAGCTCGGAAATTTGAAGAAGGCGGGAGTCTAACGGTCATCGCGACTGTCCTGATTGATACGGAAAGCCGTCAAGATGAATACATATATGAAGAATTTAAAGGCACCGCCAATATGGAAATTCACATGGAACGCGCCTTGTTGGATCTTCGCATCTATCCACCGATTAATATTGAAAGATCAAAAACACGGCGTGAAGAACTCTTGTTAGCACCGGATGTACTTAACAAAGTCTGGGTGCTACGGAAATTTACAAGCCAGATGGACGACGCGGAGTCGCTCGAAATGCTCATTGAGCAATTCAGCAAAAATGCTTCAAACGCCGAATTCCTCGAACGGATGGTGGACAATGCAAGCTACACTACCACTTCATCCGTGAAACACGACAACGCGCGTCCGAAGCGGTAAGTGTGAATCTCTACACGCTTGCCTCGGCACGCTTGAGAAACAGCGTACAATTTTATAAATAGCAGATTCGTAATACAGAAATCTCAAATTTAAGGAAGG
>JAAXHI010000491.1:5561-18739 GCA_012270875.1 Candidatus Poribacteria bacterium
ACCCATCATACGCTTGCTACCCAACCGCAAATGCGCGTAGATATTTGTGGAAAATGTCATCCATTCTACACTGGACAACAAGCGCGGTTTATTGACACTGCTGGACGTGTTGAAAGTTTCCGCCGACGTTACGGGTTGACCGAAGAAACAGAAGAAGAGTAGAGATACGTTATCTGATTTGTAAGTCTAAATTGATCAGAATTCTAAGGAAGACATCCGTATCTTAACAGCCCGATGATATAACCCATGGGGGATAGGCACGCGGAGTGCTTTGCAGATAAACCCCTCATTTTTACGTAATTGGCAAGTTTTGGCTTGCAAGCGGTACCGAAAATGTTTGAAAAACTCAAGGATATTGAAACTAAATACGCTGAGGTTGAAAATGCGCTTGGGGATCCGGCACAAATTTCAAATCAGCAGCGGTTAATGGAGTTATCCAAAACCCACGCGGAACTCTCCCCGATCGTTTCCGCTTATCAGGAGTACCAGCAATTAGAAGCTGCACTTGAAGATACACAACTCCTGATAGAATCCGAAACAGATGAAGAAATGGTTGGATTAGCGCAGGAGGAATTGGACAGCCTCACCGCGAAAAAAGAGGCACTGACCGAAGAACTCAAGCTGCTCATCATTCCGAAAGATCCGAACGATGAAAAGAACGTCATCATCGAAATTCGGGCAGGGACCGGTGGTGAAGAAGCCAGTCTCTTCGCAGCCGAATTGTTTCGGATGTATACCCGCTATGCTGAACGCCAGCACTGGAAAGTTGAGCTGCTCAGTGCAAACGCAACCGGATTAAAAGGCTTTAAAGAGGTCGTTTTCTCAATTGAGGGGACGAACGCATATAGCCACCTGAAATACGAAGGTGGCATACATCGCGTCCAGCGAATTCCGACGACAGAAACAAGCGGACGCATCCACACCTCTGCCGCGACAGTAGCCGTGCTCCCCGAAGCAGAAGAACTTGATTTAGCAATCGATGAGGCAACCGAATTGCGAATCGATACCTACCGCTCCTCCGGTCCCGGTGGTCAAAGCGTTAACACAACCGACTCCGCCATCCGAATTACACACATCCCAACAGGATTGGTTGTAACCTGCCAAGACGAGAAATCTCAGCATAAAAACCGTTCTAAGGCGATGAAAATCCTCCGAGCACGCCTCCAAGAGCAAAAACAGGCTGAACTTAACAGTGAAAGAGCCGAAACCCGACGCTCCATGGTCGGAAGTGGTGATAGAAGCGAGAAAATCCGGACTTACAACTTTCCGCAATCTCGTGTAACCGATCATCGTATCCAATTCAGTTCCTATCAACTTGATGCCGTTGTAGATGGTGATTTAAAAGCCTTTATTGATCAGCTAACAACCGCAGACCAAGCGGAAAAATTGAAAGAGGCTTAACGCACGCCTGCTAAGGAACACAGACTATGGCTAACAAAATGTGGCGTGTGGTAGATCTCCTCAATTGGACATCTCGGTATTTTGAGCAGCACAGTCTCCCGAATCCGAGATTAGACGCGGAGATATTGCTCGCACACTTACTCGAAAAGAGCAGGCTGCAACTCTATCTCCACTTTGAAATGCCTGTCTTCCAAGAACACCTCACGCCATTTCGAGAACTGATAAAAAAGCGTATCGAGCATACACCCGTTAGCTACCTAACAAATCGAAAAGAGTTTATGTCCTTAGACTTCTATGTAGATGAACGGGTCCTCATTCCGAGACCTGAGACAGAGCAGCTCGTTGAAACGATTCTCACAGCCGAAACTGGGGATTTCCAACGTTTATTAGAACTCGGTACAGGGAGTGGTGTTATCGCTACGAGTCTTGCGGTACATCAACCGGAATGGGATATTATTGCAACGGACATCTCTGAACCTGCGCTCGCGGTCGCTCAGAAGAACGCCGAAACACATGCCTGCGCAGCACAAATCAAATTTCTGTCGGGCGACCTATTTGAACCGATAACGGCGATGGATCCTGATGGAAAAACCCGATTCGATTGGATAGTCTGCAATCCGCCTTATATCAAAAAGACAGAATGGGATACCCTAAGTCCGGATGTCCGAGATTATGAGCCAGAGATCGCCCTGTTCGCTGGCGATGACGGTCTCGCTGTGATTCGTCGATTAATCGCTGAGGCACCTGAATACCTCACACCGAACGGGAGACTCATCCTCGAAATCGGTGCTGCCCAAGCTGATGCGATTCGGACACTCATTGATGCCGAACCTGCTTACTGCACATATCAGTTGATCAAGGACTATGCGGAGAAAGAACGGATTGTTCTTACGAGTGTTTCTTAAGGCTTATTAGCGACTTCTCAAACCCGATTTGAAAGACTTACCATATCTCCTTTTTGTATCTCGATTTGTGCTATTTTTATCCGGGTCTATAGAAGAACCTCCAGAAATTCTACGAAAATTATTTTTTCTTGACATATTTTGCTAAAATTTGTTATACTAAATGTAAGAAACGTTGGTGGCGCATTAGTTTTCCAGGGCGTGCCATTTTTTTTTATTTTTTTGAAACGCGATCGGTTTTGTTAACGTTAAAATGTGTAGCCTGCTGAATAAGCATTTTTTTAATAGGCGAAGGAGCAGATTATAATGGCGCGCCAAACACCAAATGATGTATCTGCTGTCGAAGACACCTATCTCGCGACACAAGCGAAAGCAGGCAACGATGCCGCGTTTAGGCAATTGTTCGACAAGCATTATAAATGGGTTTATAACAAAGCCTATCGAATGCTTGGAAACTATCAAGATACAGAAGAGGTCGTCTCGGATGTATTCGTTAAGGTTTGGCAGAAGCTAAACAAAAACAAATGGAACGCAGAAAAAGGTAGTTTTCAGGCATGGCTAAATATGGTGGCTCGAAACACCATTATCGATGCAATACGAAAACGAAACAGGATTCGGGAACATCCACTCAGCGGTTCACCTGATGAGGAAGAACAGCCGTTGAGTCAGTACGAGGACCCGTACGCCGATCCCGAACAAGAATTAGAAGCTGCGGAAGCACAACAGATTCTGGAAAGTGCCCTTGAACAAGTCACGAAACCGAATCATCGGATTGCGTGGATGTTACGGCATTTAGAGGGTTACAGTATTGCAGAGATTGCCCGCATCCTTAACCGGAAAGAAGGCACAGTGAAAATCTGGATTTTCCGGTGTACGGACGAACTGCGGAAAATTCTGGTTGCCAAAGGCATCCAGTGGATTTATTAATTTTTTTGGAGGATTAACTAATGCGCTTCTGGAAGAAATGGCGAAGAGCCGGGATTTCAGTAGATGACCTTAAAAAGGCAGAGATGCTGGAGGCTTATACATGCTGGTTGAAAAACCAAAGGCTCTCCCGTAAGCAGAAACGGCTTTTGAAGGAAATCAATAATTTCCCGGAACTTCAGCCATTGAAACAAATCATTGACTTTTCACACTATCGCTTCGAGGAGAGGGCGAACATCGCACCTCGACCCGGTGCTCAAGACCGCGCAAGGGCACGGGTTATGGCGGAGATTCGGGGCGATGCACCGGAATCAAACGATTCACTTGTTCCTTTTGGATCCCCGCTTGATCCGGCTTATGAGCGAGATGTCGGAAACGATACTACCGAAATTATGCAGGTAGGCGGTTCTTTACCTGACGCGGATGCCCTCAAACAGTGGGATACGGAACAATCACCAACATCTCCAGAAATGTTAGAACGCTACGATGCGATCCGGACACTTTCCCGTTTGCACGTGCGATTCGAGCAAAAGGATGATGACGTATACGTCACAGACCTCGGGAGTTCTAATGCGACTTACGTTGATGACGAACACGTCGAAACGTCTGCCCGGGTTCAAGACGGCTCTATACTGAAGTGTGGAAAAATTAGTTTTAAAGTTGTTAATATTGAACGTTCATAGTTATATGGGGAAAAGGAGCAGGAATGCATTGATGGAAAAGCACTTAATGCCTTCCGCTCCTTATCGGAACTGTGCATCTAAGGCATACCAACTCATTAGCATTGTCTCATTTTCAACAAGCAACGCTCAGTTATGGGCAAGCCTGCTATGTTGAAGCGATCCAACACTACCTCGCTGGCTTGAAATTAGGGGCGGCACAGCATCACTATATCTATGCCGATCTGGCAAAAGCATACGAGATGGTTGGAGAATGGGACACTGCGTTGGAATGCTTAGACATCGCACTTCGGTTATGTCCAGATTCGCCGACAGCCCTTAGACGTAAAGCACGTATTCTTGATGAGAAAGCGTGTTATGATGGATTGGTCTGTTTGGAGGATTTGCACAAACCACCGCCCCAAGGATTCCTTGAACGTTTGCAACTGGACACTACAACCCCCGCTAAATACGTTGTAGATTCCGAATTTTTCAATCTGACTTGCCATTCGCGGATGACCCCTCAGACAGTATGGAACATCTGCCGACTCATTCACCGAACCTATACGGAGTTGGGTGAAATATTAGGGTATTATCCCATCTCTCCTGTACCTATCTCAATTACAAACACAAATGGTACCACAGCGTCACAGCGTTCACTACCGAAATGGGCGAGCGGCTGCTACGATGGAAGTATCCGTTTACTCTACTGCGCAGCCGGTGAGCCGGTACTCGGTATTTTATATGCCCTGCTTCGGCATGAATGGGTGCATCTATTGGTCTATCATCTAACAAATGGACACTGCCCGGTATGGCTTGATGAAGGGCTGGCAAGAAGCATCGCGCGCCCTATGTTCCAGTCCGAACGTCTCGATTTGCAACAGGCGGTTCAAACAAAGCGGTTACTCCCGTTTGCTGCATTGAATGAACCGTTTAGTCAACTGCCCCCGAAGTACCGGAGATTGGCATATATCCAATCCGCAGCGATCGTTGAATATCTTGCTCAGCAATTCGATTTTTCCGAAATCCGCAAGCTGCTTCATCAAGTGGGTAATGGTGTACCGACAGAAATCGCAATTGAACAGGCTTTTGGGTTAACGCTGCAGGAAATTCCACTCGTAAGCACCCCGTAGCGCGCAAATCTTGGTCTCCCATATAAAAAATATTCAACAATGACGAAACTTGATATTGGTATCCTTATCCTTGTTGGACTTGCCGGTGTAAGTTGTTGCCGGGCAGGATTCACCCGAAGCGTTTGGGGAGTGTTCGTAATTGGTGTCGGATTTTTCACAGCATTCCAATTCTGGCATCCGCTCGCGGCATTCCTTCAGAAATTTATAGCAAACCCTAATTGGGCGAAATGGTTGAGCATTGTCGTTATTGTAATCGCTGTTTCTATTCTCATTGATTTGCTCTTTGAGCGCGTCCAGCGCATCCTTGAAAAAGGGGTTTTGGGTTGGGTGAACCGGCTGTTAGGGTTCTGTTTCGGCGTTGCTTCGGGTGGAGTCTTTATCGCCTTTGCTCTTATTCTTCTCAACACGTATGGGGGCGACGGTTTCAAAAGTGAGATTGAAAATTCTCGTCTCGCGCCACAACTCATAGATGCTGGTCATCGCGTTTGGGCGGTCAGCAAAGATCAGGTACAAAGACAACTTGACACCGAATGAAAACCCATCTATCTATCTTAACGCGATACGCGCTTCTCAGTTGTACGCTATCTTTTCTCTTTTTTAGCACGGTTTCGCCGTCTCCAGCAGTCGAATCTGCTTTTGCAGACGCACTCTTCCGAGAAGGCGACTATCTCAACGCCGTCCACGAATATAAACGACTCCTTTTCATACATCCCGATGCCTCCCAAAGCGATTTCATTGCCTTTCGCATTGCCGCATCTTACCAGAATGCAGGTCAATTGAAAAACGCAATTCGCGCGTATCAACACCTAATTGATACCTATCCAAAAAGCACGCTTGTCGTACGCGCTAAGAACAACATTGCGCAATGCCATATTCTATCGGGTGATAGTAAGCAAGGACTTACATCGTTGAAACGGTTTCTCACCGAACATAAGACGAGTGATTTGACACCACGCGTCCATTTCACAATCGGAATGCTACATATAGACAAGGGAGAATGGGCAGAAGCAAACAGCACCTGGAATGATGTCTCTGTAACCTATTCCGAAAGCCCTTTTGCTGAAGTTAGCGATAGGTTGGCGCAGCTGGTAAAAAATGCTGAGACTTTGCCACACCGTTCTCCAACGGTCGCAGGCGCGCTCTCAGTATTGGTACCCGGTAGTGGACAAATTTACACCGGACAAACAGTCGATGGACTTTATGCCTTCGTCAGTGTCGCAATCCTCGGAGGTGCGAGTTTCTATTACGCGGATCAAGCGCGTTATGAAGTTGCTGTGCCTGTTGGTATACTTGGCGCATTTCTCTACGGAAATAGCATTTATCAGAGTATCCAAACAGCACGGACTTTTAATCTACAGCAGAACAGACTGTTTCGCAGTAGACTCCAACAGGAGATTCGAGATTCTGGACTGTTTGGAGCAATATCGTCACCAGTCAAGGAAGTGAAATTAGTACTGTGGCAGTCTAAGTTTTAACATGCCAACGATGTATCTATTAATCGCTATCATAGCCTTTGCAACGAGCGGGACTCCTGAAGTAACAAACCCGCAATATCGTTACGCAGAACAACTGTTTGAATCGGGTGATTACCAAGCAGCGAGATTGGCGTACAAACGACTGCTGTTTTATTATCCCTATACGGAACTCAGAGACATAGCAGATTACCGGATCGCACGGACGTATTATTATCAGAACCAGAGTGCACGCGCCGAGGAGTTGTTTCGCAAGTTTCCAGCCATTCACCCGAATTCGCCTTTGCGGTTTCAGAGTCAATTGATGCTTGGGCAGCTGCATTTTGATGCCGGAGAATATTCGTTGGCACGGACGACCCTCTTTGAACTCCTGCACATCAGCGAGGAGCCGGAAGTCACAGCTGCAGCACGCTATCTACGCGGCTGGTGCTACATTCGGACGACCGATTGGAACAAAGCGATCTCAGAATTGCGACAAGTAGATATATCTCAGATCAACACACGCCACGGAAAAAAAGCACACGAATTAGCGGATACACTTCTTGAAGAAACACCACTGCCCTTCAAATCCCCACAAGTCGCAGCTTGGCTCTCTACAGTCGTCCCCGGAAGCGGGCAGCTTTATGTCGGCAAAATCAAAGAGAGTATTCTGGCGGCAGCACTGAATGGGACGTTTATCTATCTTGCTGTGGATGCTATTCGGGACCGTCGATATATTGACTGTGCCGGTATCTCTCTCGTCGGATGGCAATTTTATTGGGGCAACCGAACCGATGCTCGACAATTCGCCACCGAATATAACAAACACCGCGAACAGGAATTAATCGAAATATTGAGGCATCAAGCGAATAGTGCCTTACCTTAGCAACGTTGTATCGGACAAGGAAACCTACCATCCTGCCTGTTTAAGGAATTCCAACGCCATCAAGGTGTGTCCCTCCGCGTTTGGATGAACGCCATCTTGGGTCGTCCAGAGTGCTCCGGGACGGGCGGCGACCGCATCATCAAAAGCGGCATTCGTTGGTATGAGACTTGCGTCAAACTCTTCAGCGAGTTTATGTATGCTGGCGTTGTAAGCGTCTACGTCCAAGGGGCGCGGTGCGTCAACATCTTCTTCAATATAGAAAATTTCAAATAGAAAAAGCGGCACACCTAATTCGGTTTTCGCGCGTGTGAGGATGCGTCGATAGCACGCTTCCCAAACCGGCAGATACTCTTCCGACGAAACGCCTGCTCCATGCTGTCGGCTGGCATTGTTAATACCGATTTTCACTGAAAGCCAGTTCGGTTCTTCGGCAATCACATCGGTGTCCCACCGCTCTTCCAAACCCTCAACGATATCCCCGCCAATGCCTTTGTTGACATAAGTGATGTCGCGTTCGGGGTATTTTGCAGTGATGAGTTCAGTGATTTTACGGACGTACCCGTGCCCGTAGGGCGCGTGTTCATTCCGTCGTCCGCAATCCGTAATACTATCTCCAATAAAAAGCACCTTATCTCCAGACTGAAATAATAAATTATTCACAAAGTGTCTCCTATATGTGATATACTAAATCAGCAATCAATAACAAGAGGTTTCTGTTAAACGAAAACCTCTTTCTTTAATGAAAGCCGAAAGCGAAGCGACCTGACTGCTGACCGCTATCTATAATTTATCACATCTTACGTAACAAACCAACATGAAAAATATCGGTGTTCTTCACGTCATCACGGATACGACGCTGCAATCTCGATTCACGCACGCTGAACTGGCGGAATTGGTAATCCAAGGCGGGGCAGACACAGTGCAATTCCGCCAAAAGCACGGAACAACGCGCGAATTGATAGCAACTGCCCAAAGCATGCAGGCGATATGTCAGCAGCATAGGGCACCTTTGATCGTAAACGATAGGGCGGATATCGCACTCGCTGTCGGGGCAACGGGCGCACACTTCGGACAAGATGATATGCCTGTCTCCATCGGGCGACAGATTCTCTCTACAAATGCCATCATTGGAGCCTCCGCCCGAACTGAAGATAAAATACTCGCAGCCATTTCCGAAGGTGCTGACTATATCGGGTTCGGTCCCATCTACGGCACGACTTCAAAGTCGGACGCGGAAATGCCTAAAGGATTGGAACGACTCCGCCGGATGTGCGATATTGCAGCTTGCCCGGTTATCGCGATTGGAGGTATTACCGTTCAGACCGCAAGGGACGTAATCCGAGCAGGCGCACACGGTATTGCTGTGATTTCTGCCGTTTGCGCACATTCCGAACCAACTGTCGCAACACAAGCACTACTGAACGAAATCCATGGAGCAAAGTAAAACAAAACAGATGGAAGCACATGTAAGCGATATAACCAACATTGAATATGCTGCTAAACTGTTCAGAGAGATTGACGAGGCACATCATCCGGATTTGGATAAAATCGACGAGGCATTAGTCCAGAGATGGTGGAGTGAACAGCACTTTTTTGATACCAATATGGCGGCAATTGATAGACGGGCAATTCGTGTGATAAAACCTGGCATATTGAACCATAATGAAGGTCCCGATTTTATGCACGCTGAAATTGAGATTGATGGTAAACTTCATATCGGTGATGTAGAGATTCATGTCCGGTCTTCAGATTGGTACGCACATAAGCATCATCTCAATTCCAGATATAATCGGGTGATTGTGCACGCAGTGCTTTTTAACGACGACTTCAACTTACGGACACGGCTTCAGAACGGAAAACGGGTACCAACTTTAGAATTACTGAAATGGGTGGCAGTAGATACCGGAGACCTATACGACGACACCAATGACACAACAACCGACGGTTTATGTCGGGTAACAGGGAAGCAATTGAACATAGAGACACTGAGAGGCGTTTTTGAATCACTGGGGCGCGAGCGGTTCTTAGAAAAAACGGAGTCGATGCGTCTGTTAAGGACGCGTCTCGATTTCGAGCAACTTCTCTATGAAGGTATCATGGAGGCACTCGGATACGAACGCAACAGCAAGGCGTTGCGCGAGTTAGCACAGCATATCCCTTTTACGGACCTTGATCAGAAATCGGAGTTAGCAATTCAAGCGACCCTCTTTGGCGTTGCCGGTCTCTTGCCATCACAACGTGAGAAACCGTTACCTCCAGAAGTGACAAATGATCCGAGCATCGTTGCATTAGAAGAGTTGTGGCGTGCTTCGGAATACGCGGAACTGCCGCCACGTATGACAGAGGCGCGCTGGCGTTTTACAGGGAGACCTCTGAATTACCCCACTCGACGTATTGCCGCGATGAGCCAATTAATTCATCGTTGCCAAGGCAGCCTGATGATGTACTTTCTACCGATATGTGAAAAAGCAGTAACCGCAGATACACCAAAAGCACTAAGAACTATTGAAAAGGAACTTCGTACGCTGCTGATGCTTGAACCTACAGGCTATTGGGAAACGCATTCTAATTTCGGAACTGGTGGCACTCAAAAAGCTGGACTGATTGGTAATACCCGGGCTGTGGACATCATTATCAATAAAATCTTACCTATCGCCTATATATGGGCAGTTGAGGCAGAGAGTCAGAAGTTGCAAGAGGCGATCCTACGCCTCTACAGCACTGGTTCCAAGTCCACAGGAAACAAGATTATCCGTAGGGTTGATGAACAGATTTTCAGTGAGACGCAGCAGATGCGGCATTTGAAACCGACGGCTAAAATTGAGCAAGGAGTCATCCGTTTGTACAAAAACTATTGCGCGGATTGGCTCTGTGACCTCTGTCCGATTTTGGAACACGATGCGGTTCTCTCGGAGGAACCTTAGTATGGATCCGCACGTTAAACCCTTGACAGACGAATCCTATTGGACGACACTCTGGGACGGACAACAGCACAAGGTTCGTCACCTACGATGGGTTTATGTGGCAAACCGCCAACTCGCGAAGTTGTTCCACCGCGCGCTCACAGACTTTAAACATCCGATGCTGGTTGAGTTGGGATGCGCCGATTCATTGTGGCTGCCCTATCTTGCCCAAAACTATGAAAGCGACTGTTATGGCGTTGATTTTTCCGAGTTAGGATGTCAACTTGCACAACGCAACCTCGCACTCACAGGGGCCGATGGAACAATCATTTGTGAAGACCTGTTTGCGTTTGCCAAAGAACATCGCACAACTTTCAATTTTGTCTACTCAATGGGACTGATTGAGCATTTCAGTACACCGCACGCGATTTTGGAAGAGATGTACAATCTTCTCAAACCGGGTGGAACAATGCTCACAATAATCCCAAATCTGCGGGGTATGTATACACCGATCGCGCGCGTCGCGAGCCCGAAACTCTTGGCGACACACAAGGTTATTTTACCGACGGAACTGGCTGCAGCACTACAAGCAGTAGGGTTTGACGTCACGGAGTATGGCTATACAGGCGGTCCGTTGAAATTGAGCGTCGTCGATTATTCACCGTGGCGGGCAGTCATCGGTAAATGGGGACACGAAGTCCTCTGTAAGTGCGTCAATTTGACAGATGTTGTCATTGGTAATTTATTCGCGGCACTTCGTGTGCCAAACCAGCAGTTAACATCTCCTTACGTGTATGCACTCTGTACAAAACCAAATAGCGCGTGATTCAAGAACATGTTTTGTTTTTTTTAAAAGGTATTACCTAACTAAAGGAGATTAACCTATGTTTCTCCGTCTGTTTACATGGCTCTGTATTTTGAACCTCGTTTTGAGCGTAACGGCTGTAAAAGCTGCTCAAATTGCCGTTGTTGATTTTGCCGACCAGTGGACAAAGGTTGATGCTTTACGTCAGACACTGGATGAATTCAAAGTTGAGTACGATGATTTAACAAAGTCGATTGAAGGTGGGAAGTTATCTTTCAAAGCGGAACATAAAACTTTCTTAATCGGTAGCATGGTAACCAACAACGCTGGACTTCACGAAAGCCTCGACAAGAATGCAAAAGCGATTCAGGATTTCGTCGAAAATGGTGGTATCGTCTGGGAACCGACGCAAGCGGATCAGAACGAAGCGAATGTGGATTGGTTGCCGGATGGGTTAAGTTGTGTTCGGACTGACGCTGATTTACCAGATGTTAAAATACTGGAAGCAGACCATCCGCTCTTTAACGCACCAAACCGTATAACTGAGAAAACGTTTAAAGACTGGGGGCATCAAGGTTGGCCCACTGTTTGGGAAGTCATCGGTTCTCAAAAGGGATTTGATGTACTGATGGAAGGTGGGGGACGACCTGCCATTATGGAAGCGGAATTCGGACAAGGTAAGTTTCTGATGATGGCGATTGCACCTGATAAATACCATATCGCAGGTAACGATGCCAACACGAAAGACATGGCGAAGCTTTTCATGGAGAATTTGTTGTTCCATGTTGAAGAATTTGCCGCTGTCGAAGCGGTGGGCAAACTCACAACAACGTGGGCGAAGCTGAAAATGTGATAGGAGATAAATTATGTCGTTCAACACGCTGATGTTTTCGTGTGTGATCGGTGCGCCGCCGGAGCCAGCACCGAATGAATCGGACGCGAATCCAATCTTGCTCGCGCACCGCGGTTTGGTGCGACACGCGCCTGAGAACACTTTACCCGGTTTTGCGGCGGCCATTGAGTTGGGTCTGTCAATTGAGCTGGATGTCTACCAAACACGTGACAAACACCTTGTGATTATCCACGACGCGACCGTAGACCGCACGACCAACGGCACCGGCGAAGTGGTTAATATGACGTTGGCAGAAATCCGAAAACTGGATGCCGGAAGTTGGTTCGATCCACGTTTCGCTGGCGAGAAAGTACCGACATTGGAAGAGGTGTTCCAACTCATTCGCGAGCGTCAGCGAACTCCGTTGACCATTGGACTGAATATGAAAGTCATCTCGCCTGGGATTGAGCAAAACATCGTGCAGCTCGTCGAAAAATACGACCTGCTCGACCAGCTCTTCGCCTTCGGTCAGCCCATTGATTCGACGCGTCGCTTCAAAGAAGCCAACCCGAAGCTGCGGACGACAACGCAACATATTCGTGAGATTGAGCAGTTCGACGCAGACCTGCGCGATCCGATGGCTGACGACCTGTGGGTGGTATTCGTTCCGGATGCAAAAGCCGTTGCGCAGGCGCGTCAGCGCGGTAAGCGCGTCTGGATCAGTTTGCACATCGCTGAAAATCAACCCGACACTTGGGACAAAGCCCGCGCCAGCAAAGTGGACGGTATTTGTACCGATTGGCCGCTGGAGTGCTGTCTACATTGGCGTTTCGCTGAGAAAACCCAACGCAATGAATAATAGCCAATCAAAGGAGTCAAAAATGTTTCTATCTGTTATGAACACAACAAAAAAGGTGGTTCTAAGCTTAGCCGCTGTTTTAATTGCTGGATTGGGGATAGGGATTCCTGTGGCTGCCCAAACAGTCGTCATCGAAGATGGGTTAATTGGCTACTGGAGTTTCGATAAGGACACTGTGAAAGGCAATACGGTACAGGATATATGGGGCGATCAGGATGCCGAGATGATAGGGAAACTTCAAATCGTTAAGGGTAAGTTTGGAGAAGCAGTGCGATTGGAAGGAGGCGCGGGTGCCCGGGTCCAAATTACCGATGACATCAAAAAGGCTGAACTCCCCACAGAGGGGATGACTGTAGAATTATGGGTGTGGGATGAGCAGTTCATCGAATGGGGTGGATACATGGTAGCCGTTCAGGACAACGG
>JAAXHI010000144.1:0-12246 GCA_012270875.1 Candidatus Poribacteria bacterium
CCACATTCGGCGTTAGGGTATCTGACCCCTATGGAATTTCAACGAAAAACCTTCTCTTAACTTTGTTAATTTTTGGTCTAAATAAACGGTGGCACTTCACAATGTTTAAAACATCGTCTGCATCACTATTAATCAGCAGCCTGCCGCGAAAAGCATATAAATCTTGGTCTCGCGTCACAAAATCCAGACTATCTGCCCACGAAATCAATCGCCAGTTCCGATAAATGTAAAAACCGTAATTTCTAGCTTCAATTAAATAATGGTCCCTACAGCCCTTTTGGCTCATGCTTATTGAATCTGTACGGCCTACGCTAGGTGGATGAGGCAACTGAGTTATAGCAACTTCCGCGAATCGGGTTCCAGTGGTATCAATTTGAATACGTTGTGGTTTTGTGATCCATTTTGGGCTTAGGCCGTCCCAGGTGTTCTCATCCAAATCAGCCTCTTCATTGTCAATTTCGTCTACAAACAATGGATCTATTGGTGTTATATAATCATCATCTATTTTCAACGAAAGGGGTTCAGAACCTTCAGCATTTCCTGTCAGATAGTAATAATAGATTATTCCTGCCCTACTTTTTAACCCTTCAATAATTTCAGCTGTCCTAGGTAGAGAGTCATGAAGAAGCTTGGTAACACGGATCACGGTCCCTGAATTTCCTTGAGTACAAGCATCTAATTCTATTAAATCTTCTTGTGTAGGATTGGTTAATTCGTAAACATACTTTCCTGCTTCAACGATTGAATCTTGATCTAATACTGCTTTGAAAACTTTATCCAAATTATTTTCAGAACGGGATATGATCTCTAACCGTTTACCTAATGACGAGGCAGCTGTTTTTAAACCCATACCGAACTTTGAAAGCGTGTGTTCGTGGTATTGTTGGGATGAGGAACCTAGAGTCAACGCATTGGCTATATCCTCTTCATCCATACCACATCCGTTATCGGCAATGATAAATGATTTTAAAATTGCACGTGGTCTTCCGCGTTGTCCTTCCGATTGTTCACTAGATTCTTGATTTACATTAATCGCAACACAGGTTGCACCAGCGGATACTGAGTTATCTACTATATCCAAAATCGCAGATACAGGATCGTACCCTATACGACCTAAAGCTTGAAATACACGTCCCGCGTCCCAAGTTCCTTCCTTTATAATCATTATTCCTCCTCATTCTTGAGCAATAAAACATCTGTCAAACACTAATAGTTATCTTACAAATTATCATAGTAAAGGACTGTCTGAGAAATCACCATTTATCGGATAAGTTTACTTATGGCAAGGCAGACACGGTTCTTCGTCGTCTTCATCGTCGAGGACATCTGTGAAAATTTCTATCAGACGGCGGTTCGGTTTTGCTGCTTTCTTGGATGCCATCGCCTTTTCGGTGTTTGCCTTGATTTCTGCGATCCGCTCTGGTTGCGATAACTCCTCTAAACTTTCACCCTGACACCATGTGAACCGTTCGCCTGTCTCAGGGTTGAATTTCTCGTATCCCTTGGCGAGTTCAAAGAGATCGGGATGCTGCTCTAACAGTCCGACCCATTCGGATTTGCGCTGGAAGAAACAGAAATAACAACCGGAACGCGTCCGCCATTTATAATAGTCTGGTAAACCGAGTCCGCTTTCCTCCAAGATTCGGTAGACATCCTCTTTGGTAATGCCGTCCTCTTTGAACGGGTATTTGGGTTCAATATTGTGGAGAGCGGAGATACTCGGAGGCTTGTAACCGACGCGATCTTCGTCGGCACGGATGGCGATGTAGTGATACGCATGATCTGTACCGATGTATTCTTCAAAAGGTCGTATTTTTAAGTTGACGGTACACCAACGGATTTGAGACGACGGCAACAACCCACCGTAGACTGTTAGCCAGTGATCGAAATCGCGGTTACTATTGGCATCGGCGTTCATGTTGAGACGTACAATCGGTTTGCCGAGGAATGCCTCTAACCGATCCAAAAAATCGTAAGTTTCCTGCAATTCCTTGCCGGTATCAGAGAAGAAGTATTCCATCTCCGGGACTCTATCCCGCATATAAACAGCGAGTGCTGAACTGTCTTTCCCGCCGGAGAGTCCGAGGATGTGCCGTATTTTTTCTGTCATCTTTTCACCTCTCTATTCATCAAGTTGTTGCATCCATTTTTGTGAAATTCGCGCCAAGATTGCGATATGGAGTTCTGGGTTATCGTCTACGTTGAACTTGTCGAAAATCTTTCTGATCTCGTCTTCCATTTCAGGGGTTTGCGCATCGGCAGTCGGTGGCAACGTAACAACCCGTTCTTGTTCGGTTTGGTTCGGGGTCGTAATACCGACTCGGATTGGCTCACCTGTTGATGATTCAGTATGTGCTATTTTCTCATAAGACACCGCTTCAAAATGTCTGAATTTCCTTGCGAGTTGAGCGAGATTGCTTTCAAATTGCACTTTGTCTGTATCTAACCACGTTGACGGCGGTTTTTTCGCGAGGTAGGTTGCGATAGCCTCAAGCCAGCTCGTGTGATCGTGTCCACCACTACATATTTGGACTAAAAACCCTTTAAGATCCATCTCAATTGTTAGCGTTATCAGCGGTTCTGCTCTTGCCACCAGTTCAGCACGGAGCTTTTCTGTTGTCGGTTTCAAACCGAACGCCATCACCAACATCTGCTCAACCGAATTCAGCAAAGCCTCATAAGTCTGTGCTAATTCAGACCGTGCCTTCTGTAGTACACTAAAGAACTCCGATACCACTTCGGTACTTGTTGCTGCCTCCGCACCGAAATCTGAGAACCCGAATGCTTCCGGCAACTGTTTAAAAAGGAGTTCGTCAGGTTCACGGGCATTCAAGACAACTTTACGGAGATTTTTCGCGTTATCACTCAATTCTTGCGTTGTCAAAGTATATTTCGGCAGTTGAGCGATAGTTCGCATTAACGGCGTGACGACTGTTAGTAAATCCGACGTTTGGGTTTCCGTCGATTGGTTGAATGCTCCTAAAAATTGTGAGAACAGATCGGAACGGACACCGGTTATCCGAAATCGTTTCAATTCAAATAGTTGTGGTGCTTTAAGGAACCTTTCAAAAACCGGCATTGACCAGTCTGTTATAAAGGAACCGTTTTCATAAAGTGCAATTTCTGTTTTGTAATGGTGCATCACCGCGCACAAAAGAATAGGCAGGGGACCGCTTCGTACTCCGAGCGGTGGTGCCATCAAACGTTCATAGAGTTTCACAACAGGTTGTCGCTCACCTTCACACGCTTCCAGAAAAGCCTCGATCGCTTCCCATGTGTGTGTTAGTTCGTTTTTATCGTCTGTTTTTGGTGGACGGAATCCCCACACACCTGAATTTTCGCGATGTATGCCTGTCTCCGCTAAAAGTGAGCGGTAGATACTCATTTCAGCAGGATAGCCAGTGATACCGAGATTTTCCTGATCGCCGTTTTCAAGCATCGCTTGGATCAATTTTTTTCGGGCAGTCGTTACGGTGCCAGAGATTTTCCGCCGATTGATCAGTTCATTCCGAATAAAAGGGGTTTTGTGATAAACCGCGTCACAGATTTTGGATAGGTACTCGTTTCTTGCGCGTTGCGAATTGATAGCTATCTCTTGTCCTTCGTGGAACCATCTGCAAGGTCCATCACTGTCGCCCCCGAAAATCTTTGCTAATTGATCAGCGACATCCCGTTCTGCGGCTACCCATCGAATTGAGAGTTCACGTCTCGCCACTGGATCGCCTTCAAGTTCAGGCGTATTTTCTGAAATCCAGTGTAGACACGCCAGTTCAGTGACAGAGTCGCGCAGGAAACGGGTGGAGTGTGGGATACCGATCAGCACGTTTTGACGTTCTGTGGCGTTTTTTTCATTCGCTTTTTCGACGAATTGACTTACTTCATCTTCACCTGCTGGCAGTGCGTAGAGCACAAGACCGTCGGCATCACCGAGCGGTTCACTCAGATTTGCGTCGAAGTTTTCAAAATCGGTGTACCGAACCTCAAAATAGCGGAGTGTGCCTTTCTCAAACAGGTGTCGACGAGCAATCAGAGGACGCGGTGGTGTCAGTTTTGACAGATAATTCGTAAGCGTCTCGTTTGGGTCAAGGTTTCCTTCTGCTTCGTAGGACAACGCCTCAATATCAACGTCGCTCCCCTCCCACAGTGCATAGACATCGTTGTAGCGACGGTAGATAACAATTGAGCGTTTTTCCAGTTTCTTGAGTGCGGTATCAAATTCCTGATCGAATTCTGCTGTGTGGTCATCTAAAGCATAACGCAGGGTTCGTTTGGCGGCTTTCAGGTTCGTACTCACCTCTCCGATAATACTGAGCAATCCTATCGTTTTAATAAGTTTAACCAGTGTCGGTGATGGGTCGGTGAGTCGGTTAATAGCCATCTCAATCTCGACCCACTTATCCCCGTCGCGTGAGGCGTAAAGTCGGTTCGCTATGGTCGTATTGAGGTAATCGTACAGGTCCGCGACGGACAACATCGGCAGTGTATTTCCGTCGTAGTGCTGATTTGAAAGGAAGTCTTGTAATCCGTGAGGTTCGCTTGAGTTCAAAAAGGCAAAAAGCGAACGTTCATTCTGGGCAAACCGGCGGAAGATTGGACCGATAATCAGTGCCACGGTTGGGTGGAGCGGTAGACAGTCTCGTAAGAGTCCGCTAAATTCATCGTCTTTCAGTTGGATCGGCTTGAGTTCCGATTCAATAGGCGCGGATAAACCTTCTTTCTCACGGACTGATTTATCTTGGATAGCGGATGCAATCAGGCGAAGTATCTGTTCTGCGGGTTCAACAAAGGCGATGTCTTCAAACCGTCCTTGTACCTTTGCCCACTCCTCGCGTTGTGATTTCGCGAGTCGATGTGCGTATTGTTCAAAAGCCTGATGCAGAATAGTCAGTAAGAATAGGGGGGTCTGCGTGCTTCGTGTCGCAAATTCGGCGAGGGTCTGTAAGACAAAGACATCACCCTGTGCTGGAGATTGCGCAGCGTACTCAAGAAATTTTCCGAGTTCATCAATCACTAATAGGAGACCCGTGCCGCCGTTTTCCGCGACATAGTGTGTTGCTGACTCGAACAATTCGGTGATTTCAGAAGCACTGGGAATCTCACCCTGTGCTGCCATTTTCGAGAGATTTTTGATTTTCCGACGCAGCGAACTACGGGGTGATATGTCGTTAAAAGTGGTGATCCCGTGTTCTAATCCCCGCAGGAACGCGAGTGTAATCGGTGCGCGTTCTCCAGAGATCAGCACGGGACAAAATCCTGATGATGGGTTCTTTCCGTTACTGTTCGCGCTGATAAACCGTTCATAGAGTGAGGCATCCCCGTGCTTAAGTAGACCCAAAGCCTGTTGTGTTGTCGAAGTATCGGGATCCCCGAACAACTTCGCAGCGAAAAGTGCGAACGCTGATTTTCCTGAACCGTAGGGACCGGTAAGGGACCAGGCTTTTGATGTCGCTTCATTCTCTTGGGCTGAGATCAGACGGGTGAGAGTCTCTCGCGCTTTGACGGTTACAATATAACCCTCTAACGCGTTTTCGGTATAAAAATCGCGTTCCAGATGGATAGAACGCTGAAAACGTTCTGTAATGTGAAAGATATCTGATAAGCGAGTATTAACCATAATACCTCTCTAAAAGTTTCATCCGATCTAAAGTTCTATGTCGATAAAGCTGCTTCAGACCTGTTGTCTCATCGTACTGCAACGCACCGTCTGTGAGTTCGGCAAGGTTTTCGAGATAGTTCGTCATCGTATCCTCGTCTAATCTGAAAACCCGTCCCGGACTTGCGGGTGCATACATCAGATCTGAGAACGTGAGCGATTCTCCCCAAAAGATATGATTTTTCCAAAACGTATCTATTGCCCATGCGACGACTTCGATAGGGAGCGTCTCTTTGTCGCCTCGCTGAAATTCATAGCCTTCGCTATCCGGCAATTCAGCAATTAGATTGAGTTCAACGAGCGGACAATCAAAGGTTTCCTCAACGACACTATCGCTATACCTTGATTGGCAGTAGGTTCGGATAAAGCAATTGACATCCCGTCGCAATGTGTTATCAGAAACAGGTCGCATGGATTGTTTCTGCTGTCGTGCCCATTCATATACTTTTCTCGCGAATATAGGTGGCGTAAATTGGTTACCCCTTAGAATGTTAAATGCCCAATACCATGCGGTCGCCTGATTGGTATTCGTTGCGATCTGCCAATGAATCAACCACAGGGTTGCCGGATCGTCGAGGTATGGATCGAATCCGTTTTCGTCGAAAATGGCTCTACCGAGCTGCGTAGGCGCGAATTGCCCGCGATGATAGAGGGATCCTTGCTCATTGAGCTGCATCTTAAGTTGATCAGATTGACCTTTTCCTTCTTCAATGAGTCTGGATACACGACACCAATGCCGGATGGAGCTCACCATATTTTTTCCGACACCCAGAGTAACAGAGGCGTTTTCAGAAGAAAAGATGTTCGAGTCTTTTGTTACCGCATCAATCCCCTTCTTCAGCCACGTATACCGAAACGGAAACGTCTGGTGTCCTGAGAAGGAGGGTGTAATCGACTGTGGGATGATGGTGTGTGTGTTACTCAAACTTTACCCCCTGACGCGAACACAGATACGGGTAAAAAGATTGAGATAACAACAGAAGATATGACAGGAAAAAAAGCCCGCAACGGATACCATTAGGTAAAATGGTGCGCGGACTCAAGGACGGTACATTCGTGAATACCGTGAATATTTTAGATAAAATACTTATCGTTTGTAAAGCGGGGGGGGGGCGTACATCCGCTTGTTAAAATCCAGTGTACGAGCGGGTTCTAAGCGGATTAAGGATGGCCATAGGTCGCGATTTCTATTAAGTATAGACGGGGTTTTGAGTGCAGTATTAATACGTAAATTTTTCATTCGTTTTATGGATTAAATACAAAATGATTGCAGAGCGTGCGAATTGCGAATTTTGACTCCTGACATCCTGCTTGTATCATATCTTAACGTAAGTTTAAAAAAAGTATCTGAATTAGATATGCATTAATAATGATACGCATTAAAAAAGATTTGTCAAGTTAAAAATTCATTTTTTCTGATTTATCAATAATATAATGGATTTTTTACAATTTTTCAAGAAAAATAATAGAAAGGGTGGAAATGGAAACAAAAGGGAGGTCTCTTTATGCAAAAAACACCTAAGTCTTTATCAAGTTCACGTTATCTTATACCAAATCTGAAAAATAAACTCACATTCCAGAGGTTTTGAAACTCATCGAAGGTTTCCGCACGCAAGAGCGCAATAATGCACATCGCATTTGGGCGAGTACGCCGCAAAATTGCGCAACTACGAACCGGTTTTCGATAATGAGAAGCGTTTATTCAGAAATGGTATTAGACTGGGGGAGAGTGTCAAGTTTTTTCGCGATAAGGTTTTTTGAACACTTCTCTAAGATGCCAATCTATAAAATCTTCGTGAGGATGGTACGCCTGCCTCTGGGGAAAATTGATCTTTTTATCATGAAATTTCATCAACCATTCATCAAAACCGACAGACCCGTATGCATATTCTGAAACGAGGATTTTTAATTTCGATGACAACGTAAAAACCCCGCGGTCAAATAGTTTGTGGTGTAGGGAACAGAGTGCTAATCCGTTTACTTCTATATTAGGTCCGCCTGCCTGCTGCCATTTTATGTGGGAGGCTTCCAAGGCAACGGGTTGGTTGCGTAACTTCACATCAAAACCACAAACAGCACATCTATAATTGTAGGCTCTTAGGACATTTTCGCGGAAGTCTGGAATCTGGGATTGTAACTGTAGCGGCGGAAGCACTATCCCAACTGCCTGTAAAATATCGCTATGATACGAGAATGGAAAATGGGAAGTTAATAGGTTCTGTACAACCTCAAAAGCGATTTGTGGCTGTTGCCGGAGTTGATAGGCAATAGGTTCAGGAAATCCACCTACACCATAACGTCTTAAATCACCTATGATGGCATCCCCAGTCGATTTTCCATTTTTTCTTTTACCTTCTTGTATTTTGTTCTCGTTAGGTATTTCCCAGATTTTGTCTTTTTCGTTTCGCAACCGCCAAAACGGGTACTGAGGTCGGTGGGTTGGTTTTAATGGTCCAAACTCTTTTAGTAGATTCCGAAGGTCGTCCTCCGCATCAGCGTATGAAATACGTCTATTTTCACCCCGCAGTAATTTTCCGATGGCGTATAAGACTAATAGCGGCTTATGCACTGCCCGTTTATCTTTGCTCTTCCATGTATTCAAATTCTGGAATCTTTGAATAATTTCTTCTCTTGTCATTTTCAGGTCGCCTTGTTTTAAGGGAAGTACTTCGGTATCCGATTTGAGAATGAAGGATTGTCGGGTCTACAAGTTCAGGGAAGTGGAACGTAGCTGCTCAGGAAATCTGCTGCATTAACAATTGGAATTCCTTGATATGAACCAAGCGAAAGCAAATGTTGGTCTCCGCTAATGATCACGTCGGCTTCCGCTTCTATTGCACAGGCAATGATAATGTTATCGTCTGGATCGTCAGGAACAGCATTAACAGTAATTGTTCCGGAAACCAAAATAGCAAACGTTCTGAGTACTTCAAGATATTCAGAGATGTCGTCATCTGATAGGTTGTGTTTTTGTTGAATACGTGGACGATGCACAACTGCCGCAAATTCTTCCAGTATAGCAGGGGATATTGCTAATTCAATCAGACCGATATGCCAGAGCTGCACGATTTGAGATGGATTTCCATTAGGTCGGATAATTGCGCTGATATGTTGGTTTGTATCCAGTACGACACGCATCAGGAAGACAATTTACTCCTCTTATGTGCTCTTTCCGCGCGTACTTCGGCAATTGCTTGTTCGATATCTGCTTGTGCTTCTTCTTCGCTCACTGCTGGCACTTTTTTCCATATTCTATCCAATACTGAAAAGGTTTTCTCGCGCTGTTGAAGCATCTTCTCGTAGGCTTCAATGGGCACAATGGCAGCAAGCGATTTGTTGGCATCTTTGACAATCAATCGGTCTCCGTTGCGGTAGACACCATCGAGCAATTCACCAAGTTTCTGCTGTAATTCGGTTGCCGAGACTTCTTTTCTCATCGTTTTCTCCGATTACTATCGTTGGTATGCGAAACGTAAAGTATATTTTCAAGTATACCATAGGTTCAGCGAAAAGTCAAAGGCTGTTGTTAATTAGCAGAACCGTTCAGTCCTTCCAAGAAGATTAACGAAGTGCCTCTGTTTCTTTACAAAACACTCTTGACTGATGGCTGACAATCATAGCAAAATTTCATAGCAAATTTCATAGCAGCTTTTAACCAGCACGCTACTAAAACCCTCCAAAATCCAGTTGTGGATTGGATTCACGGCATTTCATAAAATTCATAGCACTTTGGATTTGCTATGAAAACTGTGAAATTTTCCGCCATGAAAGGGGCAAGAATGAGAATCGTGTATCGCGAGCGCGGGGAAATCCGCATGGAATTGTGACTTAAAGGGTATTTTTACAAGGATAGGTCGAATGTGAGTTTTGAATCAGGAATCGCAGAGCCTTATTCACAGATGCTGCATCTGAAAAAGCCTCAGCGATATCAGATTCTAACTTGACAGTGAAATTATCAAGTTCTTTAGATACAGGGTCAGCCTTTATTGGTAAGTGGCAAGAATATGCCTTCTTGTTTTCTTTGGAATTTTGAATTAGGAATCGTAGTGCCTCGTTCACGGATGCAGCGTCTGGAAATATCGCAGCGACATCGGGTTCTAACTTGACGAAGTTACCGAACTGCTTGCGCGCAGTCCCAAGTTTCCGAACTCGTAAGTTTTTCAGATCATACTCCGGACGAAGTTCGTCTTGTGTTGTTGTTTTACCCTGTTTCATGTTTTGAAGTATATCATGGATTCGGCGAAAAGTCAAGTGTTTTTGTTAGTCGTTTAGGGGCATTTAGTTTTTAGTTTTTCGGACGTTTCAGATAGGATGACGGATTGGGGAACCCAACCCCTACGTAGGCATAGAACATTGCACAGGAAACCAACGGTTTCCTATGCTACAATGGGAAAACTAAATAACCCTGCGCTCCTACCTGTGCAGATTGCAACGGGGTTGGAGATGTGTTATACTAAAGGTGGAAGTTTCTACGCTATTTTTTCTATTAGAGGACCTATACACCTACATGCACATTGAATTACTTGACTACCCTTTAATCCAAATCCCTGCTGGTGAATTCACGATGGGGACGATTCCGACGGGGATGCGGAAGACGGATCCAGAAGAACCGCAACGGAGTGTCCTGCTCGATGCTTACGCGATCGGTACGTATCAGGTTACGAATGCACAGTATGCGCAATTTATAGAGGCGACGGGATACGCACCCCCACCGTTCTGGGACGATGAACGTTTCAACGCGCCCGATTTTCCAGTCGTTGGGGTGAGTTGGTACGATGTGACGCATTTCTTGGAATGGCTCGGCACGCTTGAAAACACTGCCTATCGGTTCCCGTCGGAGGCGGAATGGGAGAAGGCGGCGCGAGGCACGGATGCACGGGAGTATCCGTGGGGTGATGTCTGGGATGCGGA
Organism: Candidatus Poribacteria bacterium; assembly: GCA_012270875.1. Taxonomy (GTDB): domain Bacteria; phylum Poribacteria; class WGA-4E; order WGA-4E; family WGA-3G; genus WGA-3G. The sequence continues at coordinate 10,565 of JAAXHI010000144.1, forward strand.
TCGTGCGAATACGTCGGAATCGGGGAATAAGCAGCTGATGCCTGCGGGGAGTTATCCGTCGGGTGTGAGTCCTTACGGGTGCTACGATATGGCGGGTAACGCCTACGATTGGTGTTTCGACTGGTTCCACATGGAGGCGTATAAATACTCGTCTGCCGAGAATCCGTTGGGTGCGAGTGAAGGTCGTCGGAAAGTGATTCGCGGTGGTTCGTGGATTGCGCGGGGTGAGTTCGCGGCGCGGTGTGCGAATCGTGCTGCGTGTGAACCGATCCGCGGGCTTCATAATCTTAGTTTTCGGATTGCGGTGGATGGGTGATGGCTATTGGCTGTCAGCCGTCGGCTGTCAGCCATCAGTTATCAGGCCGTAAAAGCAATCTGTGAAGCCAATGGTCTTTCTAATCTTGTAAATCCTAATTCAGACGAATTAATATGCACAAAAAGCCTTTAGCCGAACACTACCCAGATTTTCGAGGTGCGTTGTTAGATTGGTTCAAAGATTACCAGCGCGAGATGCCGTGGCGCAACACGGACGATCCTTACCGGATTTGGGTCTCTGAGGTGATGCTCCAGCAGACGCAGGTCAAGAAGGTCGTGGATTACTATGAGAAGTTTATCGCACGGTTTCCGAGTGTGTCGGATTTGGCGGTTGCACCGCTACAAGATGTGCTGAAGGTCTGGGAAGGATTGGGGTATTACGCGAGGGCACGGAACCTCCATAAAGCGGCGCAGGTTATCGTGAACGAACTTGATGGCGAGGTGCCGCGGGACTATACCACCTTTCGGAAGTTGCCCGGTGTCGGGGATTATAGTGCGGCGGCGGTGCAGAGTATCGCTTTCAACGCGCCATACGCGGCGGTCGATGGGAACATCAAACGCGTGGTGGCGCGGCTGTTTCTGATGGACGCACCGATCAACGATGCGAAGTCGGCGAAACTATTTCAACAGAAAGCGGACACACTTTTGGATCGGAACGCGCCGGGACTTTTCAATCAAGCGGTGATGGAATTGGGGGCAATGGTTTGTCGTCCGCAGTCGCCGACGTGTCTTGTGTGTCCGGTGAACCCGTTTTGTGAAGCGTTCCAGACGGGTCGTCAAGACGAGTTTCCGAAGCGTCGTGCGTCGAAGCCTACGCCGGAACACCATCTCGCTGTCGGTGTTATCTATAATAGCGCAGGCGAGGTCCTGATTACGCAACGGCAGCTGGACGGGTTGCTCGGTGGACTCTGGGAGTTTCCGGGTGGACAAATTGCCGATGGTGAGACGGCTGAGACGGCGTGTGTTCGCAACATCGCGGAGGTCGTCAACCTCTCTGTCAAGAATGTGCGGTATCTGACGCGGGTGCGGCACGCGTTCACGCATTTTAAGATCGTAGTAGATGTCTTTCAGTGTAATTATGAGGCGGGTGAGGTTGTGTTGAATGGGCCGCGGGATGCGAAATGGATTCAGGTGGCATCACTGCGGGATTATCCGCTCCCGCGTGCAACGCATAAGTTTTTGGATGAATTATTATAGCCATCAGCGGTCAGAGGAATAGCCGTCAGCGGTCAGCCGTCGGCTGTCAGTGATCGGTTTTTAGTAGATGTTGTTTGGATGGTGGGTCGGGCGCGGTTGCAAACCGCGCCTACTTTTGTTGGGAAAACAGACCGTTGATGGTTTCTGACTACTGATTGCTGATGGCTGAT
>JAAXHI010000144.1:12261-12608 GCA_012270875.1 Candidatus Poribacteria bacterium
CTGGCGGCGCGGACGTTTGCTTCGAGCTGCTCAACGTTGAGGCTACCGATGTTGTTGCCTTGAATCCGATCTTCTTTCAGACAGAACTGAAGTGCGAGTTGAAGTAGATTTATGCCTTCTTCAACGCACCATTCCCAAATCGGGTATGATGCTGCAACATCACCTTCTTTTTTCCAGCGTCCACGCTCAATTTCTGCATCAAGATCGACACCTGTAAGGATACCGCGTAAGATCGACCAACCGTTCATCACACCGATGTCGGCTTCAGCAGCGGCGGGTAGCACCTCGTCAGCGGCGGTCTGGCGGATAAGGTTGTAATCGTTGAAGCACAAGATGAGATCGACATC
>JAAXHI010000144.1:12678-14277 GCA_012270875.1 Candidatus Poribacteria bacterium
GGCTTTGCACTGGAGCAGCCCGTCAAGCGTGCCACCTTTTTCGAGGGTCGGCTCGATTTCGATGGGGTCGTGGATGAGCATCCCGTCGAAGTAGTCTATGTTGAGAAGTTGGAGTTGGTCTTCGAGATCCGCGATGGTGCGTTCGGCGGAATAGTCGGGTCTGCCTTGTCCATAGCCACCCCATTTTGCTGCGGAGTGGCAGCAGAGTCTGCCGGTAATGATGACATCCTCGCGCGGGATCTCCTTCATCGCCAGACCGAGTTTCCGCGCGGAATCCCCATAACAGCGTGCGCAATCGAAATGGTTCACACCGAAGGAGATTGAATGCTTGATGAGTGCGATAGCCTCTTCGTCTGAGACGAATCCGAAGTTGTTTCCGAACCCCTGCGTCCCGAACGGAACGACAGGGATACTCAATTCCGTTCTTCCCAAGCGTCGTCTCGGAATTGTCGGTAGATCTTGGTTGGTTTCCATAAAAGTCCTTCCTATGAGTTGTCAGAAGAATAGCCGTCAGCCGTCAGCCGTCGGCTGTCGGCTTTCAGTCGTTTTCTTGTGATAGTCCGTTTCTTTCTGGCAGCCACAACATTCCTACTGATGGCTGATGGAAACGAAAAACCATTCTTGCCGATAGCCGACTGCTGATAGCCGATACCCATTTAATATTGATCCGAGCCTTCGAGTGGAAGTGGGACTGCCCAGACGTTCCGGTATCTAACGTCGTTACCGTGGTCCTGCAGGCGGAGTGGGCCTGGCTCGGCGGCTTCTCCTACGCTTCCACCTGTTGTGCTTGCCAGCTGCGCGTTATTGATGATGACCAAACCGTTCTGAATAACGGTGATGCGTGGACCTTCGGTCATCTCGCCAGCATCGCTGAAGCGTGGTGCGCGGAAGGTAATATCGTAAGATTGCCATTCGAGCGGTGGTTTACAAGCGTTGACGAGCGGTGCGAACTGGTTGTAAATTGCGCCACAGTCGCCCATTCCAGGGGCATCAATACCGTAGGAGTCCAGGACCTGAACTTCGTATCGACCTTGTAGGAATACGCCGCTATTGCCTTTTGCCTGTCCGGAGGCTTCCGGCATATCGGGGCATCTGAATTCGATATGCACGAAGTGATCCGTGAAGGTTTCCTTGCTGATGATGTCGCCGGTGCGTGGAATGACGAGCATTGCGTCGCCTTCGACTTCCCAACCGGGTTCACTGCCGTCCATGCTTGTCCAGTTGCTGAGGTCTGTACCGTCAAAGAGAACAACTGCGGATTTTGGTGTTTGTGTCATGAGTTTTCCTTTCGCGTGTTATGCGTTGAAAATAACGATTTTCAATCATTTTACTGAATTCCGTTTTTTTGTCAAGAGGGTTATTGGTTGTCAGTTATCGGTTGTCAGTTGTCAGTTAAGAGGTTACGGCACACGGCGCGTGCCTACTACTATGCAAAACCGATTTCCGTTGACAAAAACGTATGTGTAAGTATAATGAGAGCAAATCCGATGATGTTCATGAAGGAGCTTAGATGTCCACGCAGGGTCCCAATCTGTTATATATCCACTCCGACCAGCACAATCCTTATGTTACGGGTTGCTACGGTGACCCGTTGGTTCG
>JAAXHI010000483.1:0-1519 GCA_012270875.1 Candidatus Poribacteria bacterium
ATGAGTTCTGGGATTTTTTGATATATTTCTCGCATCTTTTTTTGTTAGCCATCAGCCGTCAGCAATCGGCGATCAGTAAGATAAAAATGTTACGGAGATTGGTCTTCGGCACTCTGTGCGACTAATTTTTTAAACTGTTCGCGCTGAGGTGCTTCTAACGCCAGTGGGACAATCGACGTTATGCCGTCACTTCCGATCTGCGCGGGAACATTCAGGTAGACCGATGTTTCACCGGCTGATATGTGCGTGCCGATACTCATCACCCGCTTTTTATCAAGGGCAATTGCAGAAACTACCTGCAAAATATGGCTTATCAAGGTATATTCCGATTGCGTGGTATAAGGACAACGTTTCGAGACGGCTTCACAAAGACTCTCAACTTCAGTGTTAGGCATCAGTTGTGCTAACGGAATGCCGTTGACTCGGCAGTATTGTGGAAGCGGATACGTTTCCCAGTCACTCCCGATAGCCAAAGCCGTTACATCTTTTACGGAGACCTCAACACGTTTTGCAATTTCGGCGGTTAAGTGTGCTGTAGCGGTTCCATTTCCGAGACCGATAATGTTTCCACCGCCGAGGGCTTGGTGTATCCACGCGGCGATGTAATTTGCGGGTGATACTGCCACCAATATCTTAGCGTCCGATGCGTTCTGTTGGATTTCTGGGACGAAACGCCTTGTGAGAGCGATGCCTGTTGTCTTTGACGCTTGGGCGGACCGGAAACCGGATTGTCCCATCGGCGGTAATAAAATAATCACGTCCGCACCAGACAAACCGTCCGGTGAATTGGAGAAAGAGATTTCGGTATCGCTTGCACTTAGCGCGTTTGATTCCACGAGATCTCGGAGTCTCCCTGGGGCATCTCCTTTCGACGGAACAAACCTATTTGCATTTTTGCTCGATGTCGCATCCGACACAAAGACAATTTCACGTGCTGTCTCCGATTGACATAAGCCCCAGGCGACTGAAATGGCAAGTGGACTATTGCCCAATAAAATTATTTTCATCTATCACTCTATAGTGGACTTGCGAGAAGTCCATTCATTTATAGGCACGGTTTATGAGCGTGCCTTTTGTAAAGGGCGCGAAGTTTAAATACAACACATCTCATAAAGAGTTTAAGAAGGAAACCCCCTAAATCCCTGTTATCAGGGGGACTTTAAGAGAAGATGCGTAAATCCTATACTAAAAGGCTCTCAACGATTGCTTGAAATTGTTCCTCAATATATTGACGATGGTTATCCATTTCGGAGTCTACTGGCAGTTTTGTCGATACCAGTTCATCGTAACGTTCAACGTATTCCAGCAACGTATCAACCTCTTTTTCATAACAGACTGCCGATGCGAGTACCTTCTCCTTCAACAAGAGCGGGAGTTCAGTTTCTGTAATCTGGGTTAATTCCCATCGCCATACCTTTTCAGAGATGTAAGCGACAAACTGATTAAGCAGATCGCCTTTGTAATCGGTGCTTTGAAGTGCTTTCACTTCTTGAATAAGCCCTAAGACGTGGTTGAAGAG
>JAAXHI010000483.1:1535-12963 GCA_012270875.1 Candidatus Poribacteria bacterium
ACACTTTTGCTCTCATCCAGCCATGTTTCACCTATTGCAGGTAAATCACTGACATCGAAACTAAGTACCTGCTGTCTCCGAATCTCCTCAAGATTAGAAGCGCGCGGATCGAGTCCAGCCGTTGCTAAAGTGCTGATAACCTCTTCTTGGCGGTAAGGTCTCAGGAAAGTCATCAGTGCTTCGACTTTCTGTTGTTCTGCTGTAACTTCCTCAACATTTGCCGTGCTGCCATTTTGTGACCGCCCACGTTTCCGCTGTTTCCCTTTTTGAGGGGCGGCGTTTGTGAGTCTGCTTGCACGCTTGGCTAAAGTACCGTGATAGCCGAGCAGTTCCTCGTAGAGTATGGCGAGTAGCGTATCACCATGAATAGCGAGCAGTGCCTCCGTAGTGATATTCGCCAATTCGTGCCCGGTTTTTGAGAGGATTGCCCGATTTAGATTGCGTTCTATCGACTTCCGGTCCTTTTCGGCTTGAATAATCAGCGTACTTTCCAACATGAGGTTAATCAACCTTTTGGTCTGATCTGGTACACTGAGATTGATGTCACATGTCGGTTGGACATCCGCGAGGAGTTGTTCGCGGAGTTTACCATCAAGCACTAACGTCCATAGGGTAGCGTAATGCTGTTGTGCGTCCGCCTTCGGTGGCAGGTTCGCTAACCAGTGTTCTATGGTCGGCAAGTGCAGCTTCACATGGTCAAGCAGTTGTTCAAAAGTCGCATCAGGGATTTCAAAACCCGGAAAATTGGTAGCGTTGCCGCGCTGCTGCGTCTGTTGTGTTCGGCGCTGCGTTTGTCCAGCTTTCGTTTTTAATAGGAGATCCGCTAAAGGTTGAACAACGGTTTCAAAGTCCTGCTTGTATTGACTTGCGAAGTTCGCGAGTTCCAGCAATTCCAGCCAAATCGTTGTCAGACGCTCGATTTGTGCGGCATGCCAAGTCGATCGGAGGCTGATGCTTGCTATTTTTTCACGGACTGTTCCGCGCGTCCATTGTGGCAGATAAATCTCATCCAAGAGTTCGTTGTCTTCAAAGGTTAGAAGTTCAACTTGCTTGACGAAACCTGTTTCGATGAAGTCTTGCTCAAAGACTAAATCGTGAAAGAGTCCGGCAGCTCGGTCCAGCACCTGATTCGCTAATCTGTAAGAGGATTGAATGAGGTGATTCAGGGTTAATTGTTGGTTATCCTGTAGCTGCCAAAATTCGATCATAGGGTCAATACTCTCAGCGAGTGCTTCCGTTTTCGCCGCCGGGACTGCCTCCTCAAAATGTTCGGTGAGGTATTCCGCATAAAACTCGACGAAAGCGAGCATTGTGCTTCGGAGTTCTCGGATCACCAGATCGTCCCATACCTTATTATGAACGCGCTGTCCGGGTCCAAGCACAAGTGCCCGCAAACGGGTCTCTACACCCTGTTGGAATTGCGTCATAAGTTGGTGGGCGTGTTGATTGGCTTTCACCGTATACGCTTCAATTTTCTTTGAGCTTTCACCAATCGCGGTTTCAATCTCTTCGGCGGATGCGTTGAATGCGACAGGTACTAACTTAAGCGTTTCCGGTTCAAGCGGATTGTAAACTGCTGCTGTAGCGAGGACTTGAATAGGGTTCCGCGCTTCGGTCGCGTCTGGTATCTCCTCGTCCTCATCAGTAGAGATACTGGACAACCGCGTATGAAGTGTTAGGCTATACCCTAAATCAGCGAGGTCAGGGTACTGCTTTATATGCGTTCGGAGCACGACGAGGAGAACGTTATAGTCCTCTCCGAGTATTTGGTCAAAAAGTGTATCCTCATTGAGATGGACGCGATGGATGTGGGTTTGTTCAGGAATGACAACAGTTGCAGCATGCATATCTTCAGCATGCGCCTCATCAATTTGCGCGAGTATATATCCGCCGGTTTTGATGGTGGTCGGTATTGCCAAACGTGCTTTCAAAACATCCTGCGTGAGTTCGGAAAGCGTCAGGGATTTTCCCAAATTTTGGATGGTTATGTCTGAGACGATGCCATCGGCGAAATCGGTAATTTGGCGTGCATTCCGTTCCAATTCCTGAATGCTTCTGTGGACCCGGTCGTAGTCGTCGCGTGTCTCAGCAGCAACTTTCGCTTCGTCAATCCAAGAGACCCATGCGCCTGGGCGCGGTCGCATCTTCAGGGTAAGTTCGCCATCTTCTGAGTCAAAACCGGGTAGAATGTCGCCTTCTGTAGTTTCCTTCGGCGTCCAAACAATGAGATGTTTATCCGATTTGACACCGAGTCCCAAACCGAAGGTGTCACCCCAACTCATCCGTCCCTCAATACTGGATTTAATTTTATCAGTTAACGCGAAAAGTGTTTCTGAACAAAAATTAAGCGATAATCCTTGCATTGGGTCGATTCAATATGTGCCTTTCAAATAAATTTAGGCAAATAAATTTGCAATGACCGGTGTATACACAACGCTCTCGTTTCAGCGAAAGGCGTTCTGTCCAGTCAGTTAAATGAATTTTAGGTTGCGTATAAACAGCACACGCAACAGATATTTTCTGTATGGGTGTTGTGCTGAAAATTCTGGTAGTTGTAAAACAGCATAAATATCAATGTAACTTTAGCCAGAATGCACATTTTGTGCTTATATCAACCGAAATGATAAAGAAAAAAATAAGTATATTGCTCCCGCCTTATCGGCTCATCTGAAGTTCCAGAACAACGCAACAGGTTTCACGAAGGTGTTTGGACCTCAAGTCCCCATGCGTCCCAACCTTGTGTCTGTTTACGTGCGAACAATTCAATTTTACACTGGTGTGGAAACATTTCCTCGATCCGTTTACGCACCACATCCGGTTTTTCGGAGTGGCGTGTCCGTTTCATTTGAACGAGTTGCCGAATGTTCCGAGCACCTCGCGGTTGTGGAATTTTACCGCGTTTAAAAACGAGACACAATTCACACTGGCTCATCGTATAGAACCCGGGGTTTACACGTTGCTTATCCCATACAAAGGCGACTGTTGCCCATCGAAACCCCCAAGCTTTACCGAGCCGAATTGCCTGATCCAGATGTGGAGATGAACTCCACATAAAAAGTAGGCAATTCTCTTCACTGATTGCGGCAATATCCCATGTCTCCATTTCTGACACTGACACAGTCGGATAGTGCCGAATTGCGCCGCCGCTATCTTTACCGCCGACCCCTGTGTGTTGAAGTTGTCCCCTGTAATCCCACGGTGGGTCTGCGTAGATAATACTGTACTTTTTGTTCGGGAACGGAGCGTATGGTACCATCAATTCCTACTTCGCTTCAACACTGAGTCCCTCTTGAGGTATGTCATTGTTAGCGACGAGCATGTCCCGATCAAAAATGAAGTCGCTACGCGAGCTTCCAAGACTTTCTCCCTCTTTCTGCTGCTCACGGAAGTATTGCGGGAGCGTTAAACCTGTCATCCGGATAGCGTCTTCGGGGCAAGCCTCAACACAATACCCGCAAAAGATACAGCGGAGCATATTGATTTCAAAGACATCAGGAAATTTTTCGCGCTGATAGCCTTCTTTGGTTGTCCAGCCTTCTGGTGCGGGTGCCGCCTGAATTGTGATACAGTCAGCAGGGCAGGCGGTCGCGCATAAGAAGCATGCTACGCACTTGATCTCATCTTTCTCTGTCGTCGTGAGTTTGTGAATGCCGCGATACCGTTCGTTCCGCTCATCCACACTCCTCGGATCTTCAGGGTACTGGTATGTCAATTTTTTCTTTGGAATATGCTTCAGCGTGGTAAGCATTCCCTTAATCAACGCTGGAATATAGAGTCTATCCCAAAACGACATCTCTTCGTTAACTTTCATACAACACATCCTTTCTGTGTTCGTGCAAACCGCTGGCTATCGAAAACGTGGCGAAAAGCACGATAAGATAATTTAGTTGAGAAAAATCGTTGAATCATACCTACGAATTGAGATTCGCAACTGTATAATTCGGTGCCTCCTCTGTAATATCAATGTCGTGTGGATGGCTTTCTCGGTAACCGCTGCTGGTCATTCGGACGAACTGGCTATTGGTGCGTAATGTGTTAATATCTGGGGTTCCACAATACCCCATAGCAGAACGGATTCCACCGACTAATTGATAAACAAAATTGCTAAGTTTCCCTTTGTGGGGGACACGACCTTCAATTCCGCGAGGCACGATTTTAGAGAGATCTTCTGCGCTGTCTGTTGCGTGTTGGGTATTCCGCTTTCGTAATGCGCCAATTGACCCCATGCCGCGGTGAATTTTATACGTGCGTCCTTGATAAATGACGGTATCTCCGGGGCTTTCATCAGTGCCAGCGAGTAGGCTGCCAATCATCACGGAACTCGCGCCTGCCCCGATGGCTTTCGCGATGTCTCCAGAGTAGCGAATACCGCCATCAGCGATAATTGGGACCTCTCCCTTATCGGCTTCCGCTGCACAATCGTGGATTGCGGTAATTTGAGGGATACTAACGCCTGCCACGACGCGGGTTGTGCAAATGGAACCAGGACCGACACCGACTTTCACTGCATCGGCACCAGCATCAATAAGGCTTCGCGTGGCTTCCGGTGTGACGACATTGCCCGCGATGAGGTCAATATCCGGGAAATGAGATTTAAGATACTCCGTTGATCGGATGACGTTTTTGGAATGACCGTGTGCTGTATCTAACACAAGCACATCAACACCTGCCCCCACCAGTTGGTCAATGTTTTCCAGAGGCGTTGACGGGAGAACAGAAGCACCGACACGTAACCGTCCCACACTGTCTTTACACGCTTGCGGAAACATCTGAACCTTATCAATATCTTTAATAGTAATCAACCCACAGAGTCGGAAATTTTCATCTACAATTGGCAATTTTTCTTTGCGAGATTTGTGAAGTATTTCTTTTGCTTTATCGAGTGTAATTCCGGGTGCCGCGGTAATCAGTTTGTCTTTCGGTGTCATTCGTGCGGTTACAGGGAGTTCTAAGTTGTCTTCGTATTTGAGATCCCGGTTGGTAATTAGACCGACGAGATATCCATCTTCGGTAACGATAGGCACGCCGCCGATGTGGTAGCGCTCTGTGACTTGGAGCGCGTCCCGAATCGTCTTATCCGCTGTGAGCGTAATCGGTGCGGTAATCATGCCGCTTTCTGACCGTTTCACTCGGTCGACTTCAGATACCTGCTCATCAATGGAGCAGTTATAATGAATGATTCCGATGCCTCCCTCTCGCGCAAGTGCAATAGCAAGTGCAGATTCGGTGACGGTATCCATAGGTGCGCTACAGATAGGAATGTTTAGCCGGAGGTTACGTGTCAACTGTGTGCTCGTATCCACTTGTTCCGGCAGTACATCCGATTCAGCCGGAATCAGCAAAACGTCGTCGAAAGTTAGCCCTTCTTTTGCGAATTTCGAGGGGAAGACATCGGAAATTTTGGTCTCCATCGGAATCGTCTCCTTCATTTTTTGCCTTTGTTCCGCTCCGTGTATTTTGCTGACCCTGCGGAGTGTATGTTAAAAACCGATGATGCGTAACACTTACTCTGTTTAATTATACAGGAAAACGAAAATTATATCAACTAATTTTTTCTCTTAAAAACCTGTATCTGTGATATAATAATCGTCAGTTATCAGTTCTCAGTTGTCAAAGGAGATTAGAATGGAGAATCTAAATGTTGGAATTGTTGGTCTTGGTTGGGTAGCCGGTGCTCATATCGAAGCCTTTAAAGCCGTCCCAGGTTCGGATGTTACGGCTATCTGTTCACGGCGCGAACACGATGAATCTGTATTGGCAGAGACTTATGGTACACCTCTTAAAGCCTATGTCGATTATGACATGATGCTCACCGACCCAGATATCCATATTATCGATATTTGTACGCCACACCCTTTTCACGCTGAACAAGCCATCGCCGCTGCAGAAGCCGGAAAACATCTCATTATAGAGAAACCGATCTGCCTTACTTATGAAGATGCGAAATCCGTTCGCGATGCTATCAAAAGCAACGGTGTCAACGTCTGCGTCTGCTTCGAGTGTCGATATAGTGCCCATTTCACGATGATCCGTTCAATAATTGACAACGGACTCCTCGGTGAGCTCCACTACGCTGAGGTTGACTATTACCACGGTATCGGACCTTGGTACGGACAATACGAATGGAACATCAAAAAAGATTTTGGCGGCAGCACTTTGCTCACTGCTGGTTGTCATGCCCTTGACGCACTTCTCTTCTTTATGGATGGCAGTGTTGAAGAGGTAACCAGTTATCATACACAATCCACGGGTGCTGATTTTCAGCCCTACGAATATAAGACGACGAGCGTGAGCCTCCTTAAATTTGAAGGCGGCGGAAAGATTGGGAAAGTTACCTCCTGCGTCGATTGCTTGCAGCCTTACTACTTCCACATCCACCTCGTCGGCAGTGAAGGCAGTCTGCTGGATAACCGTATCTATTCCTCAAAAATTAAAGGGATGGATAAAAGTAAGTGGAGTACACTTGAGACCTCACTCATTGACTCCGGCGATGTTAGCGATCACCCGTATGAACCGCAGTTCCAAGCGTTTATAGACAGCATTGGACGCAATGAACCGATGCCGTTGACCGATTTTGATACTGCGTTTGAAACACACCGTGTTGTGTTTGCCGCCGATATGTCCGCGGGAGCGGATGGCAGAACCGTCAAACTGTCCGAACTCTCTTAATTACCACCGCATTGCTGCCTCGCGATAGATTTGGATCTGTTCCATATTGCGAGGCACTGCTATTTGGATAGATTTCCGCTTCCGATTCGCATCTCTAATCACAATCGGTGCGCGCAGCATATTCGTCATTGTAACAATGCCGGAATGGTAAAAAACCCACATACGCTGTTCGGTGTACGGGTTAAGGATATACTCTGAAGTGTGATCGGAAGGATGACCGCCTACGTCAGCGAAGAGGTCGTGCTTTGGGTACGTCAACTCAACGCTGGTATCGTGTCCCTCTAAAAACAATTTTTCAGGAGGGGGTTTGGGTGAATATCCGCTCAACTTACAGTTCCGGATCCGAATCGGCGCGCTCGATTTGTTAATCAGGTGCAGCGATACAACGATAGCGAGGCGATGGTTGTCGTCGCGGTTGATGAACCATGTATCTTCGGGGATAACTGCCACTGTTAATCCTGAAATTTGTCGTTTTTTGTGATAAAGGATCGCCAGGGCGACAAAAGTGATGATACCGAGGACGACCCAATTTCCGGTGGGGGTGGCTAAGAACTGCAGCAGCTGCTTTAAGGCTTGTTGTAACACGCAAACTCCTTGGCGAGGGTCTCTTCTGAAATCACACCGTGCCGTCGGATGATGGGCGGTGAGACAGAGATGTCGTAGACTGTAGAGGGGATAGGTCCTGGCGTTTTACCGCCATCAACGATCACATCAATTCGCGCTGCGAGTTCTTCACCAATTTCTTGGGGAGATGTGGCGGGTGGTTCGCCTGAGAGATTCGCGCTTGTTATCGCCGCCGGTCCACCAAATGCCTGAAGGATTTGTAAGAGTAATGGATTGTCTGGGATGCGTACGCCGACGGTGTTACCACCGGCTGTCAGTACCGGTAATAGATCCTTTGCTTCAACAATAATTGTCAAACCGCCGGGCCAAAACCGGTCTGTGAGATGAAAGAAGAAATCAGGTAAGTTTTGAGCGACACGATGGACATCTGCGACCGAACTGAGGACAAGCGGAATCGGTTTGCCGTCTGGTCGTCCCTTTATTGTGTAGAGTTTTTGCACGGCATCTGCGTTAAATGGGTCTGCGCCCAATCCGTAGACGGTATCGGTAGGAATCGCAATAATTCCGCCTGATTTCAGACATTGTACGGGTTTTTTAATTTTTCCTTGCGGTTCGGTCAGGTGATTTGTGGGTTGATGTCTTTTCACGTAGAACCGCCCTCCATTACATTACAGGCTACGGGTTTTGAGGCGGATCAGACAAGGGATCCGTTCGGAGTCGCATTCAGAGAGAGTCCATCTCGGAGTCCCTGCTTATATTTCTCGTAAGCGATCCCGGCGATCATCGCGCCATTATCTGTACACAGGTTCATCGGTGGGTAATAGACTTCGGCACCGATCTCCGCAGCAGCGGTTTTCAACGAAGCACGAAGTTGGCTGTTTGCTGCAACGCCACCCGTCAACGTTATCGCTCTGGCACTGGTGGATTTCGCCGCGTGGATTGACTTGTAAGTTAGGACATCCACGACAGCAGCCTGAAAACTCGCTGCAATATCTTTGACGGTTACTGTATTAGGGTTTATATCCTTGGTATCCTCTTGTCCATTTTCTATAAGCACACCTGTGCGCCGTGCTTTCTCTACAAAATAACGGACTGAGGTTTTGATACCGCTAAAGCTGAACTGGTAGTCCCCGCTATTGCGCATCGGTCTCGGAAATTTTATTGCCGTCGGGTCGCCTTTTTGCGCGAGATCATCGATGATCTTACCGCCCGGAAAACCGAGTCCAAGATACTTCGCGACCTTATCGTAGACTTCGCCAGCGGCATCGTCTTGTGTGCTGCCTAAAACCTTGTATTGCCAGCCTTCGTGAACTTCCACGAGTAGGGTATGCCCGCCAGAGACCGTGAGACAGATATGTGGAAATGTTAGCGTATCATGCACCATATAGTTGGCGTAGATATGTCCCTCTATGTGATTGATACCGAGGAGCGGTAGGTTGTGGCAATAGGCGAGACTTTTTGCCGATGCGACACCGACCAACAGCGCGCCGATTAAGCCGGGACGATTCGTCACTGCTATGGCTTCCAAATCTTTAAATGTAACATCTGCCTCTGCCAACGCCTTATTCACAATGAAGTTGATCGCTTCAATGTGTTTGCGGGATGCGAGTTCCGGTACAACGCCGCCGTATTCTTGGTGTACTTCAATTTGTGAGGCGACAACATTAGAAAGCACTTCTCTGCCATCCGCAACAACCGAGGCAGCCGTTTCATCACATGAGGTATCAATGCCGAGTATTTTCATTTTTTTAGGGTAAATCTCATTGTCCCTGAATAATAAGGATCTCTAATCTTTCTCACGATCATAAGGATGAATCTCATCTTCTCCAAAAAACCTCCATCCCGACATTAATTGTTCTATCCCATTCACTTTATTCAATTCAGCCGCATAAATTATAAGGTGTTTGAACCGAGGTCTTGCTTCTTCTCGAAGTTGTGCCCAGCCAGACGGTTCGCCATCAAAATGGAAGTCAATTCGTGATACATTTCCAAGTGCTTCATTGACCTGAGTTAGTGATGGACACGATTCAAAGTATTTTGGAAAGAATGCCAGACAGGCATCAATAAGGGAATTTGGATGATTTGGTCCTGACGGAATAATCACCTCAATTTTTCCCATGGGCCTAATGTCTTTACTAAAATAACGCGCTTCTAACCACTGTCGATTTCCATCACCAACGAGGATTTGGAAATCAATTGGGTTCATTCCATCGGCACCAAGGAATCCACCCTCGCCACCGATACAGTAGATTTTAGAATATCCAGCCATTTCTCTCCTCTTTGTTATGAGATAATTTTCTAATTAGCCTTAGTGAATTGTTTGCCCGGCAACTGCTGAACGATACCTTTGAGTTCCAACATCAGGAGTACACTTGAAACCTGACCAATCGGGAGTTGGGTCGTCCGAACAATGGTATCGATATGTGATGCGGGGACTTCAATAGCATCGAAAACTGTTTTTTCGTCCGGTGTTAAATCCGGTGGCGGCGTGCTTTCAACAGGTTGCGGTACTTCAGGGGGCGATTGGACGGCTTCGGGTTTAGTATTGGGTTTCTCAATGGGCGGTTCTTGTGAAGCCTCCGTCTCAACACCCCGCACCTGCGATGCTGGCACGTCGGACTGTATCTGGTTTAGCACGTACGGTGGTAGTTCATTGAGGAGATCATCCACAGTATTGATGAGTTTCGCGCCGTTGTTAATCAACTTATGGGTGCCGGTTGAGAGTTCAGAAAAAATTTCTCCCGGTACCGCAAAAACTTCTCTGCCCTGTTCGCCAGCGAGGCGTGCGGTAATGAGTGCGCCGCTGCGATTTGACGCTTCCACCACAACAGTTCCGAGTGTCAGTCCACTGATAATCCGGTTACGGCGTGGGAAGTTCCTCGGTTTCGGCTTGACCCCCATCGGGAATTCGGAGATTAAGGCACCGGATGCGGTGATTTTTTCAGCGAGCGGACTATTCGTCGCGGGATAGATGAAACTCAATCCGCTTCCCATCACGGCGATTGTTCGACCGCCCGCTTCAAGTGCCCCGCGATGTGCTGAGGTATCAATGCCCTTTGCCAGACCACTAACAATCGTCAATCCGCGTTGTGCGAGTTGATAACTCAGTCGGTAGCCGACCTTTCGCCCGTAATCCTTCGCGTCTCGCGAACCGACAAGCGAAATGCTAAGGGTATCTTCCGGTGCTAACTCACCCCGAATATACAACACAACGGGTGGGGTATCAATCTCTTTCAAGCGCGATGGGTATGCGTCATCATAAAGCGTCACAACCTGACAGCCATACTCGTGTATCAGTTCCAATTCACGTTCTATTGGATACTGAACGGGTTTACGACTTAGAAGGTCGCGCATTGTCGGTGAGAGTCGTTCTGCTTTTCCGAGTTCTTCGGATGTTGCTTGAAGTGCTCGTTCTGCGCTCCCAAAAACATCGCGCAAGACTTGAACGGTCTTTAGTCCAACGCCTTGAATCATGTTTAAATGGATTAGACTGACTGTTTCGTTAGAAAGCATTTCTCCGCCTTGCGCGATGTATAGATAGGGTTACCTTGGTGTGTTTGTGGGCAAGGTACTATTGTTCTGTTGTCCCTGCTTCGACGGGATCTGGTGGGAGTGCGTAATAGATTTCAATTTCTTGAATCTTTTTGTACTCTTGTGCGCTTGGTGCGCCCGTTTCACCGCGTGTTGAGCGTTTCTGCCCACCGACCCGACGTGAATCCCAACGCCGTGGCACCTTCAGGCGGAACTTAGTGGTTACAACCGGGTTTCTCAAAGTGAACGTGTAAACAGGACGCATATTGTCTCGGACATGTGTGACCGTGACCCATTCGCTATCTTCATTCATGTACTGTACGTAGAAGAATTCCAGCTGCCCTGGCTCGGCTTTCACGACAACTTGTTGAATCGTCTGGGGTTGTCGCCATTTGAGCACGGCTTCGGTGTAGTCATCAGACTCTTGTTGGGATGCTTCATCCTTCTCATCTTCGAGAATGGGACCCGTTTCGCCGCGTGTGTGGATATTATCGTCATGGAACTTTGTATCCTCACTCGTAGCATCAAGTGCGATGTTTTTACTCCGGTTAAACGACGGGTTTGATGCAAGAATACATCCCGATAGCCCAACTACCACACAGAGTGCTACCATCAATAATATAAAACGCATGTATTGCCTGTTCCTTTGAACCTGCGTATTTAC
>JAAXHI010000359.1 GCA_012270875.1 Candidatus Poribacteria bacterium
TATTTATGAAACACCCTCAATTAACTCGGACGATTCACGAGATCCGCCAGATACTCAGCAATCTTATCTGTAATCTGTTCGGCATCTACATCCGCAAAGTTAAACAACTCTTTCAGCATCGGAGAGATAGCACCCGTATCCAGCAAAGCGTTTGCGAGTTTACCCATGCTGCTTCGGTTGATCCCACCTTGACCATCAGTGTTCCCCATATCCAGAATCTTAATACTATCAATCTTCTCAACCGGCTTCATCATCTGCTCGATAATATCATCCGCATCATTAATGAGTTCTAAAATCGCCTCTTGGACAAGGACGCGTTGTTCAGCGACATTTCGCGCCTCATATTCTGCCATCTCGCCTTGTGCTTTCGCACGCGCTTCAGCGAGCACCGCGTCAGCAAGACGTTCAATCGGCTGTGCTTGTGCTTCAGCACCGATGATCGCAACTTCACGCTGCCACTCTGCCGACATCACCTCTTCCGTCGCCGTCACATTCACTTCGGCACCCATACGTTCGGCTTCCGCGAGCAACTTCTCTTTTTCCGCAAGTGCCGTCACCTGCTGCTTATTAGCGACTTCGATCTTCCGCTCTTCATCGGTGATCGCAACACGCAACTCCTGTCCGATACGCGACTGCTCCACATTCAGCATTTTAGCAATCTCAGCGAGTTCCACATGACGCATCTGGTCAATCTGAGCGGTTTCGACGACGAGGTTCTTCTCAATCTCACGCTGCATAACCTGTTGTTCCTGCGCAAAGCGTTCGGTCTGCACAATCAACTCTTTCTCAATATCCCGCAAAGATATACCCTCTTCTTGGGCGATACGTGCTTTTTCGATCGCTAAGTCTTTTTCGATACCTCGGATCTGTTCCTGTTGATCCGCTGCAATTCGTGTCAACTCCACTGTCAATTTCTTAGCAATCTCGGCTGTTTCGACTTGTCGCATCTGATCGATCTGAGCGGTTTCGACGACGAGGTTCTTCTCAATCTCGCGCTGCATGACCTGTTGTTCTTGCGCGAAGCGTTCGGTCTGCACAATCAACTCTTTCTCAATCTCGCGGAGCGTTACACCCTCTTCTTGCGCGATACGCGCTTTCTCAACTGTTAATACTTTTTCTATCTCACGAACCTCAATCGCCTGCTCCTGCTCAATCTTCTGTAACTGGACAGTGAGGAACTGCTCAATTTCTGCGAGTTGGACAACTCTTGATTGCTCAATCTGTTGTGTCTCGACAATGAGGTTCTTCTCAATTTCACGTTCGGCAACAATCTGTTCCTGTTGGACCCGAGCGACTTCGACATCACGGTTCATCTCAATTTCACGTTCTTGGACGACCTGTTCCTGTGCAATACGTGCGCGCTCGACCTCTTGCTTCATCTCGTATTCACGTTCTTGCACACTCTGTTCCATCTCAAATTGGAACTTCAGCGTTTCCGCTTCCCGCTCAGCAGCATAGATTGCGATATTCTTCTGCTGGTCGGATTCTGCCCATGCCTGATCTTGTTCTGCTTCAAGCTTCTCTATTCGGGCAGCGACCTCAATTTGAACGATTGCAACCTCTTTGCGTTGTACGATGTCTACTTTTTCACGTTCTTGCTCAGCAGTGATTTCAGTAATTTCACGGATACCGACAGCATCAAATCGGTTTTCAGCGTCAAGCGTCTCAACAGGGGTCTGGTCTACGCGGATAATTGAGACAGTCTCAAGCGTCAACCCGTTTTGGATTTCTAAATCCTCACCACACGCCGATTGGACTTTATCAGCAAACTCTTGGCGTTTCTGGAGGAGGTCTTGGATGTCACTTTCGGCTGCCACACTTCGCAAAGCACCTTCGAGTTTAGGTTCAATGAGTTCACGCACTGTCTCCGGGGTCATGGATTTATCACCGAGTGCCTGCGCGGCGCGTAAAACATCATCCGGCTTGGGTTCAACTTTCAGGTAAAAAACGACTTCAACATCACCGCGGTTGAAGTCGTAGGTAATCAAAGCCTCCGCACCCTCGCGAATTACCTCAATCCGCATCGTGTTGAGAGAAATTTCTTTAATTTCATGGATAATCGTATTAACCCAGAGTCCCTTGGTGATATTTATTTTCTCTTTTGAACCACCTGTCCGCACGAGTGCGACATCGGCTTTCGGGATCCGGTAGCGTATAACCGCAGCAGCAAAGGCAGCCAAAATAGTGAACAATACGATCAGAGCAAATATTGACCATCGCATTACACTGTCCTGCCCGAAACTGTCAAGTCTGTCGAAGGCGAACCAGCTAATAGCGATTGCTACAACAATTAAGAAGACGATAACAGCTATGAAACGCATTCAATTCTCCTATAGAATGAGATAGCACAAAGGCACGGCGCGCACTTGTGAAGCACGCCTCCAATTTTTTTTAACGGAAAATTTCCCCGTCACTAAGGTGTGTCCGATACCGCCCTTTCAGCGGTTGACGCGGAGATGTCTGCCACGCGAGGTTTGCTAAGTAGCATAGGGCATTCTCAATAAGCGGTCTCGCTATGGTCGTACGATGCGCATCGCGCGTATCCACAGCAAAAGTAACGTAATACCCTTCACCCCATTGCAACTGGACGCTGACAGCGTCGCCGTTGTCTTCTCTGACTGCCAGTTTTCGGTAACTCCGATCGTCTGTCACCCAATGATCATCAGTTATCAAGGTATCTACATTAACTTTGTGAGGCCAAGTGAACATGCCCGTTTTCTGTCCATCCTCGGTGACATTCACATTTCCATCATCGGAATTAATTACGCGGATCGGATGTCGGTTCACCGGCATCCAATCGCCGCGCCATTGCGGTTCACTTGTATGCACACTATCAGGCGGGATAATGTGGTTGTCCATCGCCGAAGCCCAGACAATACCACCTTTGCGGACAAACTCTTGGATCGCTTGTTCAGCGTCTTCAACAAAATATTCACCGTCATGACCGGGACCGTTCCATGTGAACCAGATAATATCGTAATCCGAAAGCGTGATGCTTGACAACTTGATCGCATTGTTAGGATCACCCCGATTTTCAGGGTTGTCGTTAATATGGACTGTTGTAAAATGGAATTCCAGACCCTCTACTGTCGTTAACGATTCCAACACCGCTGGCTCGCCTGTTAAACTATCACTGACAACAATAAGCACGCGAAATATGCCCAACGGCACAATCTTTATTGATGAGATGATGTCCGAAAATGATTGCGAATGTGGAAGCGACCTGAGGTTCCGAAGCCCTAACTGAAACTCTCGCGAGTTTAAACTTACGTCCAATCGCCGACCTTCAAAATTCACATGCTCATAGAAAATAATACGGCACCCACTAAACGGAAAACTCGGACCCCGCTGGATACGAATCGATGAGATCATATCGTTCATACCAATATCAAATACGGAACTGACATCACGCATAATTACACTGCGTTGACCGCTATAGTCTACTTCGCGATACACTTCAATGATAACGGGAACAGCACCATACTCGGGTGGAGTCGGATGTGCGGATGGACTAAAACTGATAGCTGTGATCGCATCTCCAAAATTGTACGGGATGTCATGGATATTCGGATAAAACCCAGGCGCGAGAACCAACCGACGGCCCTTATAGTTCTCATGCTCGTGAAAAATGGCCTTGTAGTTTGGCGACGCGTTGAACCCCGGTCCCTTGTAAATCTTGATCGATGAGATAATATCTTGTGCCCCGATCACACCGGTGTTCGGCACCGATTCAATCAGCGTCAATTTGCGTCCTTGAAAATTTACATGTTCAAAGACTTCAACGACGAGCCTCGGCATGTTGGTCATAACCCGCTCCTTATCTTCAGGCGTGACTCACAACGTGATTGCAAGTTAAAATATAATACCATTAGCAGAGATGCTCTGTCAAGGAAAACATAAAATTTTCTGCAGATAACCTTAAAGATTGCGAAATTTTAACCGAGCTCACATGATTTGCCGAACATCCAAGCAGTCCTCCTAACATTATAACGAGGATTTTTCGCAATGTCAAGATGACGTGATTTCTGCCTTTTCCATTTTTTCTTGATTTATCGGATAGGATATGATACAGTACAGATAAAGTATTGTGAGGTTCGTTTCTCAGATCGTACGTGGAGGAACCCTGATGTCTTACAAAAGAGTGCTCCTCGTCATTTTAATCATAAGTATCAGTGGGCTACTCGTCTATTCCTTGATACAGATGGAAGAGTCTGCGACACAACGGACAGCAGAATCGCGCCCAGTCGCGCTCCCTTATAATTGGATGGGGAGTATTACAAAAGAGCGTATCGCCGAACCGTCAGGTATTACCTATCATCCGATGCGACGCAGCCTATTTATTGCTGATGACTCCGGCAGCATCTATGAACTCAACCTACAGGGAGCACTCATCCAAGCCAAAGGCGTAAACGAACTTGACATCGAAGGAATTACGATGGATCCGGGAACAGGTTTGCTGTACGTCGCCGTCGAAGACGATGAAGCAATCTTGGAACTTGAACCTGAAACGCTCACGGTTAAAAGGGATTTCCGAATCGGCAGAAGTTTTAAAGGAAAGCAGCTCCTAAAAAAAGGCGGCATGGGCATTGAGGCAATTGCTTTTGTGCCGGATGCTTCACATCCAGAGGGCGGCACTTTTTGGGTCGGCAACCAATCCTTCAGCCTTAAGGAAAAAGATGAGCCTTCAGTCGTCTGTGAAGTCGTCCTACCACTTCGCAGTGAAACCACAAAGAAGTCAGTGGGCACTATCATTAACGCCTACAAGATGAACTTCATCGACATTTCCGGACTCGCCTACGATGCCCAAGACGATGTGCTGGTGCTCATCAGCGATACAACGAATCTCTTAGTCGAGATCAAACGGGAAGGCACAATCTTAAATAAATACCTCTTGCCCGGTAATGAGCAAGAGGGTATAACATTAGACGGTCTCGGCTATATGTACATCGCCCAAGAAAGCGGAGAGATTATTAAACTCGGAGATAAGCGACTTCGTTAAAAGCATCCCCTCTTAAAGTCCCCTGATAAGGGGGATTTAGGGGGTTTCTTCCGATTCCGCTTCAAGCTCCTCAAGACGCAATACTGTAATTCCAGGCATCAAATCTAATACAAGATTAAGGGACGCATACTGTTCCGCTGTGTAACCGCGATCCACCCGCCACAACACTTGCACATTCCCCTCATCATATAACACGCCATTTGCAAGCTGCTTACCATCGGCATCTTCTAAATGAAAATATCTACGGCGTTTGATATCCATGGCTTTCCATAGCGAATATAGGACGAATTTTAGCTGTCCTGCGAGAAACAGTGTTTATAGTGAAACGGAAAAATAAAGAAACACTTTCATCCACCGGTAGGTTCGGTTTTGCGGTGTACTCACCAGCCCCCTTGATAAGGGGGGATAAAGGGGGGTTGCGATCTGCATTCCTAACCGAACCTACGCAAGGTGTCCTATTAATTCTAAACTTTACTATGAGGACTATTCGAGTATAACAAAATCAGCGTCTACACGATGCGGAATTATCCCCGCGGCGTTACCGCGATGGAGCAATTCACGGACACCCGCTCTACCCTTATCACCATAATCAAGCGTGTAATCATTAACATACATTCCAACGAACTTGTCGGCGAGTTCGGTCTCCATATCACGCGCGTATGTCATAGCGTATTCTAATCCGCGCGTCCGATGGTCGAGTGAATACTGAATGCTCTCTTTGAGCAGAGAGGTCACCTTATGTATCGTTTCGGTGCCGAGGTTTCGACGAATAACATTCGCGCCGAGAGGCAACGGCAGCCCCGTCTCTTCATACCACCACTCTCCCAAATCAATGACTTTGTGAAGTCCTTCTCGCGCATAAGTCAACTGCCCCTCGTGGATAATGAGGCCAGCGTCTACTTCGTCTTGTTGGACAGCCGCTAATATCTTATCGAACGGGCGGGTTTCTGCCTCAAAATTAGGTTGGAAGAGGCTCAGTGTAAGGTAAGCCGTCGTCATTTTGCCCGGAATAGCGATACGTTTACCTTCAAGGGTATCCATAGGTGCTTTCGAGACAACAAGTGGACCATAACGATCACCGATGCTCGCACCACAAGGCATGAGCGCATAATCTTCAGCGACATAAGCATAAGCATGAACTGAGATCGCCGTGACCTCAAGTTCAGCATTCAGAGCACGCTGATTTAAGGTCTCAATATCTTCAATAACATGCACAATCTCAAACGGATTCGTCGGAATTAATCCCTTCGCAAGCGCATAGAACATAAAAGCATCATCGGAGTCTGGACTGTGCCCAATCCGAATTTTTTCTGTTTGTGACATAGTATCCTTTCTGAATATCCAAGGGCATTCAATTGTCCATTTTTCGATCGAATCTTCACCCCCAGGCCCGGTAGGTTCGGTTTCCTAACCGAACCGGATCCTTGAAAAAAGGCGTGAAATCCAATAATTTCTTAAAATTGAATGACCCTGCTGAATATCTGATTGCAGTTTTCCTTGCAGAATGATATAATAAAGTCGTTAAATTTGCATCTATTGCTTCGGAGTAATTACAATACGATGGGGTTACAAACAAAACCCACATACCTCTACCTTACAGCAATCCCAGATCGACTCACAGAATTAGTCGCCGCCGAGTGTATCGCGCTAACAGGCACTGCGCCAAACGCGCACGGCATCGC
This sequence comes from Candidatus Poribacteria bacterium, assembly GCA_012270875.1. Classification (GTDB taxonomy): domain Bacteria; phylum Poribacteria; class WGA-4E; order WGA-4E; family WGA-3G; genus WGA-3G. The sequence continues at coordinate 6,682 of JAAXHI010000359.1, forward strand.
TATTTCAGAACGACGTGTTGACGTGCGTCGCGGCGCGTATCTGAAGAGTTGTAGCGAAATCCTTTTTGAAACGGCAAGCCTGACCGAACTCCACACCAATATTCGATCCGCGAATTTATACGCTGATGACTTTCGAGTATCTGTCGTGAAAAAGCCACGGAGCCTCAAGATAAATTCCATGGAACTCGCACGGGACATCGGCAGTGGCATCGACGGAAACGCGAACCTAACGCAACCAAAGGTTACCTTTCTGACCGTTGTCACAGATGAGAAGATCTGGTTCGGTCGCCGTCTCTCTGAATCTGATAATATATGGCTCGCGCACGACCAACGTCCGCACGTAACGTCAAGTTCGTTACCCTCAAGGCTTGCCCGTGTCCTCGTTAATTTAGTCGCACACCCTGGAGATACCTTGCTCGACCCGTGCTGTGGCACAGGTACAATCGTCATGTCTGCGGCACACAGCGGTATCCGGGCAGTCGGGTACGACATCAATCCACGGATGGTCGGCGCAACCACGAAGAATCTTCAGCATTTTGGACTCACCGCAGATGTCGCATTAGACGACGCGCGGCACGTCCGTGGGCAGTTTGACGCTATTGCAACCGACCTACCTTACGGCATCAATCTCACCAAAGATAAATTTCAGGACGCAGAAATCTTAGCGAATTTACGCACATGCACTCAAAAAGCTGCGTTCATCGACCTTCGGGATCTAAGTAAGCCGCTAAACGATCACGGTTATCAAATAGAAACTATCCTCGATGTCCCGAAACTGAGTATCGTCAGACGCATTTTCATCGCTAATACCCAGGCACAGTAGGTGCGGTTTCATGAAGTTTAAGAAAATAAATCGGTAATTCTGTACCTTCCCCAGGCCCGGTAGGTGCGGTTTCCTAACCGCACCGGGCTTCCCCAAGAAATTACCGAAATTTAAAAATTAACCTTCATCAAACCTCACCGCAAGTGTAAAGCGTTGCGTAAGCCCTACCTAATAATCCTCAACATTTTCGTAGAAATCAGTTTCTGGTAAGTATTCTTCTTCGTTAAGTTCTTCTTCCTCATGCGCCTCGTATTCCCGCACATTCAGGAGCGCATCCATCTCATTCGGATTCTCCATATAGAATTTACAAATCCATCCATCACCCTCTGGAAAACGGTTGAGAAGTTCAATATCATCTTCAAGTGCAGCGTTGGTCTCATAAACTTCACCGCTGATAGGTGCGTAGATGTAGAAATTCCGTCCATCGGATGTCTCAATACGTCCGATAATTTCGCCTTGCTCGTATTCACCGAGAACTGGCAGCTCCACAAAAACAATGTTGCCATAAACATCTTGAATCCGTTCCGTGATTCCGATGTTACACTCCCTTGAATCAGAATCAAGAACTTCAATCCACTCGTGTGTCGTTGTATATTTTATTTCAATATTTTCCATTACGAATTTCCTCCGATGAACCCTCACGCGCCAATGCCATAACCTTGGAGTTGTGAAAGGAAGGTTTCGAGTCTGCTTTGTCGGATCTGAATTTCGACAATAGGATCCGGATCATATTTTATGTCCACGACCTTCCCGCCCAAGCGTTGGCACAAGTTAACAACAGTACCGATGTCTGGATAATTGATTTTTAGATACACATTTTCATAAAAGATACGGGTCTCAATTGTAGCGTTTTGAAAACATTCTCGCGCACACCGTCCATAAGCACGAATTAACCCGCCGATCCCCAGATTGATGCCACCATAATAGCGGGCGACAACACAAATAATATTAGACAAACCGGAAGTACGAACAGCCGTGAGGATAGGCGGACCAGCGGAGTGGGTAGGTTCTCCCGCATCTGTGGCGTACTCCCGCAGCGCACGCGCACGACCAATGCTATAAGCATAACAGTAGTGCGAAGCACGCGGATTCCGTTCTTGCATTTCGGTGATAAATTCTTTTACTTCCGTTTGAGTATATACAGCCGTTGCTTCTCCAAAAAAACGAGATTTCTTGACAACGTGATGCGATTCAGCGATCCCTGATACGGTTCTGTATTGGTCAGCGGACATCACAAACTAACCTCTCGCGCTAATAGGTTTGACCAAGTGAAAAAGCGTACGCACCTGCCCCTTGCGCAATGTGAATCCGTTCTTCTGTAGTTACAATAGGTATGAATTGCGGTGTATATGCAGCGTTCAACGTTATATTTCCGAACCTGACACCGATCCCGAAGCACAAGCCTTCCGCCTTCCAGAGCCGTTCTTCTGCTTCAAAGGTACCAGTTTCCAACAGAAATACTGACGCGTGCCGCTTTTCCGTGTGTCTAAGGTATCCAATTCTACCGCCAACCCGATTGCGGTACCACACTTCAACCCCAGCATTTGCCCGGACACCATCGCGAAATGGAGGGTGCGCATCTAACCCGATTCGCAAACCGATGTCCGATAATTCACGCTGATACGCGATACCAGCAACGATTGTACGCGCCATCGCATCTGGAATCGAAACCTCTGAAAAGGAGAGTCCATTACTCAAATTCCTCGCAACAACGCCAATCTGAACCGCATCCCCAATCTGCTGAATCAAACCGACATTATAAGCATAGCCATGACCCAAGTGTTCAACTGCATTCGCATCTGTCACTTTGGAACGTAGCCATTTGGTATCGACCCCAATAACCGTCCCCTTCAATATATTTAATCCGTAACTGAAACCGATAGCAAGGTTATTTTCCGCAAAACTATTGAGTGCTTTCCCTTGATGATTAACGCGCCGAAAGCGACCCTCCTGTAAAAACGCCAGTGCCAAGCCAACCGTGCCGAGTCTGCCCATCGGGAATATATAGTTTAGGGTTTCAATACCGTAAGCACCTTGTTCATACTGACCATAATCTTCATAATTAGCGTTAACATTCGGTTTGGAGAGTAGCGCGACGGTACGTGGAAAACGGATTGCATGAATAACAAACTGGCTTTCCTCTGCCGCACTAATACCCGCAGGATTACTCCCCAACGCATTCGCGCCACGCGTTGTACCAACAAAACTGCCACCCATCCCATGATGTTCGGCACCCAGCAATTGCTTCAAAAATCTGTCTGCTGAGGCGGGGGTGTTTGCTGCCGCGGCAACACTACTTAAAACAGAAAAATAAACGATGAGACAGAATAGGACAATTCCAGCACAATTACGGATGTATTTCACTTGTTACCTCACGCTATAAAGACGCGCATGAAGCACCTCTTTTTAGGCAAAAAGACTTGCACAACGGTTTCAAAATTCCCCTGATAAAGGGGATTTAGGGGTTAAAAACATTTCAATATCTACTTTTTACGTGCAAAATATCCAATTCCTGCTAAATTTGCGTAAGTCCTATTAAATATATAAGTTGGGTGGAGAACGTAAATTGAATCATACAGAGCAGAGTGTAACCTGCGCTACAGCGTAGGCATTTGTATGGGACATGGAGACATATATACCACTGATATTGTGTTCATGCGCATAGCGTTGAACTTCACCGTGTAAAACGATTTCAGGTTTTCCGACCGTGTTCGCCTGAATTTCTACATCTTGCCAACGCATGCCAGCCGTCAGACCCGTGCCGAGTGCTTTCAGCGTAGCCTCCTTAGCAGCAAAACGGGCAGCAAGCCGCCAGTACCGAGACGGGGCATCCCCGCAATATGTGAGTTCCTGATGTGTATAAACGCGATGCTCAAACCGTGCCCCCCATCGACGCGACGCTTCCTGAATCCGCGCAACTTCAACAATATCAATGCCAATTCCGTGTATCTTTTGTTGGTGCATCAATTCTTCTTAAAGTCCCCTGATAACGGGGGTGTTTTTGCTGGGGTGTTTCTTATAGGGTATTTAGGGATTTTTTCTTAAAAATAACGCAAGTTGCCATCTTTGTAGCATAATCTTTTAGATTGTGTATCTTTGTAGCATAATCTTTTAGATTGTGTATCTTTGTAGCATAATCTTTTAGATTGTGTATCTTTGTAGCATAATCTTCCAGATTGTGCCCGCAAAACGCAAACTACCTATGTTTTGTCCAA
>JAAXHI010000213.1:0-4159 GCA_012270875.1 Candidatus Poribacteria bacterium
TATGTTTTTATGAAAGGATACCTACTTTTCTGCTTTCTGTCATCGTAATTCTTAAAATTGTCCAAACTTTAGTAATAAAAATATAATTGTAATTTAATGACTTTTCTAATTTGACTCGCGTTGGTTACTTGGGTGGCAACTTGGGTTATCTCCTAATAAATTTTGGTGATTGATGAATGTTTTCCACGCACTTTTTGCATGCGGTCTTGCATTTTTGTTTGAATGCGCTCAAAAAGTGTAGTAGCAATATTTATGCCAAGCACATTTCGGCAATATTCGGGGCGAAAACGGAGATTCCAGCACAAGTTTTGTAAAAATCGGCACAAGTTTTGTAAAAGTCAGCATAAATTTTGCAGAGAAAATTGGATGTGAGGCATTTTATCCAAACGTCCACCTCCAGAAGATATGGGGATCGGGTGCTTATGCGATAAAGATGCTGTCTGTCTCTCCAAGGAACCTTCGTTGCAGATAGGAAAAACAACTGAACCCCGTGCTATCATGCCCGTGAAATCTGAGGTTGAAGGTCCATTGATAGTGCACATAGGAGGCGAAGTCGTGCGAGAAGTATTGATTATTGATGACAATCAAAGTTCTCATGCCTTGGAGTATTTCCTAAGGACTGAGGGCTATTCCCCTATCATCGTTGAAAGCGTTGATGAGGGTTTGGAAAAAATTAACGCATCCGAGAATTTGAAAGTAGTCTTGCTCAATGTGGAATTGTCAGCGAGAAGAGGTTTGGATGCGTTACAGAGAATTAAGCATGAACACCGGGAGGTCATTGTAATTGTGATTGGAGCGAGGGTACAAACAGCGCGAAAAGGACCCTCTCTGGGAGCTATGGAAGTTTTGCCTAAACACACTGATGTGGAAAATATCCGTAGGGCAGTTGATCGAGCATTTCGCCGGATAGATAGCCGAAACAACACATTCTCATTTCCTGAAGAAGAAATTGAAGAAGAAACTGAAGAAGAAATACCTGAGGAACAATATGCTCTCGTTGGGGACAGTGAAGCAATGTTTGAGCTAAATAGAGAAATTGGAGGTGCAGCCTGCTTTAACATTTCAGTGCTGCTTGAGGGTGAAACAGGCACCGGGAAAGGGCTGGTTGCGCGCCTCATTCACGAAGAAAGTGAACGGGCAGACGCGCCGTTTGTTTCAATTGATTGTGGCGCGGTGCCGCATGAACTCCGTGAAGCTGAACTACTGGGTCATGAAAAAGGCGCATTCACGGGGGCGGAATCGGAGCGCGCTGGCGCGTTTGAACAGGCTGATGGCGGCACCCTTTTCCTTGATGAAGTCAGCAATATGAGTCCAGCCCTACAAGAGACGCTCCTCAATGTCTTGCAAGAAAGAGAGGTCCAACGCGTCGGCGGAACACAGATACACAGTGTGGATGTGCGCGTCATCAGTGCTACGCATCAGAATTTGCGGGAAATGGTGGCGCAAGGGACATTCCGGGAGGATTTGTACTACCGCCTCTGTGGACATCAGATATCTCTACCCCCCCTTACGAGACCGGATAGAGGATATTCCGTTACTGGTCACGTACTTTCTGCAGCGTATTGAGGAAGAAAATGAGCGGGCAAGGTCCGATATTTCTGAAGCAGCGATGGGATTGCTCCAAACCTATAACTGGCCGGGCAATGTTCGAGAGTTAGAGAGATGCCTCGAAAGCGCGACAGTCATTTCCCAAGGCGAGGTGATTATGCCGAGTGACCTCCCGCAAGAAATCCGGACGTATAGTGGCGATGAAGGTTCAGAGCGGAGTGAACCAGAAACCCGATCTTCAGAAGCGCGAGAAACACCGATCTATGGAAACCTGCTTGATTTGCCGGTCATGGTGTTCTGTCAATTTTTCTCTGGTGGACAGTTCTGTCAGTTTCTCTCTGATGGAGCGTTAGGAGTCACGGATCGCCAAATCGCCGAGTGGTGGGAAGCGTTCTCTAATGACGGACGTGCCCGTGCCAATAGGGCGGAACGCGAAATTTATAATTGGCGGCTCGAATTTAATACGACTGACTTAGAGTTTCCTATCTTCTCGGAGGACTGGATTAAGCGGGTGATTGACGATGCTGTCTCTCAGTTATCAAATCTTATACAGAGTTCCGACTCCATAGAAGAGGCGGAGCCTGTCAGTATAAAAGGAAGAACCCGCAAAGGCAGCCTAACCGCAGTGCTACACGAAGTCGTAAAGGGGCATCGCGGGGACAGAGAAAAAGCCGCGAGAGAATTGCGTATTTCCCTCGTGCAGCTTGAGAGGTGGCTGTCGTATCGGACGGCAGATGATGGGTCACTTTTCACATCTATAGAGGCTTCGCGCCGGCTCGAACGGTTCCCTTATGACGATATCCGAAAACTGCTTACAGAACCTATAGACCTTTTCATTTTGGAGAATTTCTCACGTTCAGCATGGCGAAACAGAAGTGACAATGGGCAGAGGTATGCTGTTCACCACGCTTTGAAAGTGCTCTCTAAGCGGTTGGCGGGAGATCACGGCTATATCTATTTCGGCGGCATGACTTTTTCGCAAATTGAATGGAATGTCTATCGCCGGGCACCATACCTATACACCGACCATGCTGAAGCGACTAAGGCATTAGACGTAGATATCAGAACCTTTAGGAAGTACTGGCCTGAGCCATTCCCAAGTCATCACACGCTTTTTAGGGGATAGCATTTGTGCCTACAACTCTAACAGGACTTACGCAAATCCCATGCAGGCGGGGTTTGTAACACCGCCTGACGCACGTACTATGTGAAATTTTATGAAAAAATGCGTAAGTCCTATCTAATCTTGCGCAGCGGACACTCGCGTTCCCTCTTGTAACCGGTGTTGATTATCTACAATCACCGATGTACCTCTGGCGAGTTGCGAGGCAACCTCGATTTCACCGCTATAAACGCCGCCGACGTTTACCTGTTTTGTACGTGCCGTATTCCCTTCGACAACAAAAATAGTGCCACTCCCGTTTTGGATGTTCACGACCGAACGTAACGGAAGGAGTTGTACATTTTTACGTTCACCGGTTTTGATAGAAATCGTGATGGCAGTGCCGGGTTTTAAACTGTTTTTGGAATTCGAGACTGTCGCATGAACAAGCACAGTGTTGTCGCTGACTGTCGGACTGATAAAAGTAACCGTGCCGACAATATTCCGAAGACCGGCATCTGTAGAGATTAGGACGAGATCGCCGTTATTAATTCGGCGCGCGTCTCCAACGGGCATGTTCCAAACTGCTTTAAGCACATCTACCGCGACGACTGTGAACACGGGTCTGCCTGTAGGCGACGAGGCGAGTAGTGCGTGATCTCCGGTGTTCAGATGTTGCGTTGTGACAACGCCGTCAATTGGGGATTTAATCGTGGCATCGCTGAGCTGCTCGCGCGCCAGTTTGAGTTGTTCATTGGCTTGCGTCACGGCGGCACTTGCGATGCTAATTTCGTGTTCCCACGACTTTGCTTCGACGAGTTTCTGCGCCGTGTTGAGACTGGCTTGTGTTTGGGTGACCTTCGATTCCGCTGAGGCGATTTCGCGTTCCCAACCTCGGCTTTCCACCACTTTTTGAGCAACCGCTAAATCTGCTTTCGTCTTTTCCACGGAAGGGTGTATCGCGCCTTCTTTAAACTGTTCTGCCGTAACAACAGCCTCTTCATAACGGGTTTGTGAGACTTTAAAACGTTGCTCGACCGCCTCAAAGGTACTGTCGCTGATGTGTTGTTTCTCGTGCAGTGTTTTATTCCGCTCGAACTCCAATTTGTTTTTATCGAGTTCCACCTTTGCCCGTTCCAACCCCTGTTGCGCGTTTATTTTTGAGCGTTCAATCGTTGCTAAGGCTGCCTGATATGCCGTCTCTGCCTGTGTGAGTTGGTTACGGATCCGTATTTCGGCAAGCGAATTTGTCTCTACGAGTTTCCCTTGGGCTGCCATCAACGCTTCTTGTGCGACGGCTAACTGCGATTCGATGCGTGCTTGTGCGCTTGCTTCCGTCGTTGTGAGTTGGGATTCTGCTCGGCTTAATGCGGATTCAGCGCGTATCACGGCAAGCGCGGCTTCTTTTGCGCTGCTCTGTGCGAGTGCATCGCCTTTCGCGACACTTTGTCCGACTTTCGCATGGGTGGCGACAATTTTACCCGAAACATTGGCAAATACCTTAACTTC
>JAAXHI010000213.1:4214-22338 GCA_012270875.1 Candidatus Poribacteria bacterium
GTGCCGAAACAACAGATGATAACGAAAAGCCATGATAACCGGGTTTTTAGAATGTGTTTGTTAATCATTTTTAAGTTTATCCTTGAAATCTTTTGTGAACTTTCGCATCTTCGGATGAATCACAAATTGACAATACATCTGTGTCGAATTCAGTTGAAAATAGTTTTGGTGATAGTCTTCGGCAGGATAAAAGACCTCGCTTGGCGTGATCTCTGTGACAATCGGGTCGTCCCACATATCGGATTTATCCATCTCTGCTTTAGATTGTTCAGCAATTTGCCGTTGTGCTTCTGTATGATAGAAAATTGCGGAACGGTACCGGGTGCCGACATCAGCCCCCTGCCGATTTTTCGTTGTCGCATCGTGTGTGTGCCAAAGCACTTCCAACAGTTCTTCGTAAGAGATGACCGTCGGATCGAATTGGATCTGGACCACTTCGGCGTGTCCTGTCATCTCCGTGCATACTGCTTCATAGGTTGGATTGACGGTGGTGCCGCCGGTGTATCCTGAAACAACCTCGTGAACGCCTTCTAATTGCAAAAAGACTGCTTCAACACACCAAAAACAACCCGCGCCGAATGTCGCTGTTTCTAATTGCATCTTTTTGTTAACGGGTTTTCGCATTGTAGCGAACCCCGTATTCTCCTTTTGTTATGGTGTAACGTGCATTTGCTGGTGAGGTTTCTGATTTCGTTCCTCTAAGTTTGGTAACCTTGCGACCCTCAAAATAGCACTGTAACTTGCCAAAAGCAGGAAACTGTGCTATATTGGGTGCTATGCAACGCCTTCTTTTAATCCCGATATTTCTCTGCTTGATAGCATGTCAATCACAGGAACAGCGCGCAAAAGCACTCGTTGCCCAATTCGGTTCAACGGATGCAGTGCGCCGTGCTGAAGCATCCGAAACCTTAGTCGCAATGGGGTCCGAGGCGATTGATGCACTCATTCAAGGGGTATCCGATGAGAATCCGCAGATTCGTGAGATGTCGGCGTGGGTGCTGAGCGAAATTGGTACCCCTGCTGCCCGCGTCGTGCCTGCCCTGATTTCAACGCTCGCCGATCCGGACGAAAATATTCGCGTCATGGGTTCTGTTGCGCTACAAAATTTGGGTGAACCTGCTGTCCCGTATCTCATTGATGCCTTAAGAACCGAATCGGCGGAGATTCGATTGAATGCGGCTTACGCGTTAGGTGAGATCGGTACACCACTGGATACAATTCTCCCCGCACTCATTCGCACACTTACAGACCCGGAGTGGAACGTCCGCCGCCTTGTCGTCCGCGCCTTGGTTACCATAGGGACACCCGCACTGGATTCTTTGGTTCAGGCACTCAATTCGGAGGATCCTGACCTTCGCCGCATGGCAGAACGCGCTTTAAGCGACATTGGGACCCCCGAAGCACGCCGGGCAATCGCTGATGCGAAGCGTCAATTTTCCTCGGATCGCTGAGATTCTTGAAGTGAAACTGCCTGTCCTTCGATCTGGAGACAATCATCCCAATAAGAGACAGCGTACGCTTTCACGGGTTCAGGTTGCTGTGCCTGTTCGAGATACTGCGCGATCCAGTCGAGTAACTGTTGTCTGAATGGTTCTCGGACCTTACCCTCAACATAAGCCAATTGATGAAAATCTTCCCGCGCATCCTCGTCGAACTGGAAATCAGCTTGACGATACAGCAGCAGATTAACCATCAATCCGAGGGTGAGGCGTTCAATCGGATTCGGGAAGATACTCAGTGGCGGATCCAGCATGAACAGATTATCTAACGGCAAGGCTTTCACGTAATCGCATCGATGTTCGATACATGCCAATTGCCGGTCTATCGTTTCCACTTCGGTGAGGTGGAGAAGTGGACGCGAAAGGTCTGTATCTCTGATTGTTACCTGAAATGTCCGAATCGTTGTCCGATAGATCAACAACGCCTTTAGAAATTCGAGTTCCGCTTGTGTATAGATTTGGATCCCTTCGGTCTCCAAGTCTGTGTGCGTGACACCGAGTGAACGTTCTTCATCCCGACTCGGCGGCAGAATCACGGCATGTTCTAAAAGATGGCGTGCCCTATCCAACAATCGCTCCATTAACGTATTACCGATTTGGAAGAACTTAACGATCCGGGTTTTATGAAGGAGTTGAACGGCTCTGTCCAGATCGCCTTTACTGCCGTATTCTAAGCCGAGACTGGTGAGTGTAAAGGCAGTTTGAATGTGCGTCCGGAGTGCTGATTCATCGGAAAGGTCTGCTGTCCTCATTGTAATGAGTTTATGGGCAATGGCGGCGATACTCTGGTAGAGGGTGTCCATCTGCTCACGCGGCATTTGGTTGAGGGTGTCGGCGTGTACGAATGCGCGCGCGAGGAATAGCCGTCCATCGAGACTCGCCTCAGCCACCAGGGAAAACTTATTCGTCGTGCTCGTCATCGGTGTCCTCGTCTTCATCAAATGAGATCAGGTCTAAGTCAACCTTTTCCATAAGGTCGGCTTCGGTGACATCAATGCCTGCCGCTTTATCACGTTCAGCGACGCGTTCGGCTCTGTCGGTTTGTGCGGCACTGAAGATAGCGGCGAGTTCTTCTTCTACATCGCCTTCGGTATCAATGGCAAAGAGTTCGCTGATGAGCATCTCAAAGATTTCATGATCCGCCTCCCAGATAGCGTCGGAAATGGCCCGGGCGCGTTCGTCCGCGTAATCAAGGACTGCTGAAGTTGGATCCAAAAGTCCTGCTTCGAGCAGCAATCCGACGTGTTCATCTTGAATTTTGATGCGTCCGTGGAGGAGTGCTGCGAGTAGACGGATGTCGAGTTCTCTAAGAAACCGTCCGAGGTCGTCCCGTTCACATTCGGAGAGTTCAAAGAGCCAGAGGTCCAATGATTCTTCATCCAGTTGCCCGTCGCGCCAGACGGCAATATCTAAAAGTTCCTCGAATTGATCGTTTGAGAGACAGGGCAATAGTGCTGAGGCAAGCCCGCTGCCGAGCATTGTGTCCAAGACTTGCAGCACATCCTCGGTAGGACTGTCCTGAATAAGTTCTGTGCAATCGGGAACCAAGTAATAGAGTTGCTCGCGTGCCTTCGGGTTGCGGGTTGCCCTGAGAATCTCCAATTGGTGTTGCTTCTCGTAGCTTTGAAAGAGTTGCTCTGCTTCACGCGTCGGAAGTGACAGCAGCTTCTCGCTTTCGGAGCGTGGAACTATTGTTTTTGGACTGTTCATACCAACTCCTCTACCATACGATATAAGGCAGATGCCGATCTTGAAATGTACAAATCTACACTAACGGGGGATAGGTTTGTCATCATCTCAAAAGTTGTTTCTCACAAAATTGAGATTCTGTGCCGCTGATGCGACCGGATCGTCCTTACCGGGGGTTTCCAGTACGAACCAACTGTCGTATCCGACGGCGTGTGCCGCGTCAAAGACTGCGGGAAAATCGACATCCCCTTCACCGGCATGGTTGCCGCCAGTGTCTTTGATATGCATCTGTGTAATCGCGCTGCCTAAGTTCCGAATCTCGGAAGGCGAATCGTAACCCAACCCGGTCGCGTTCCCCATATCGTAATAGACACCAACAGCCGATGAACCGACATTATCAATGATCTGTTGGTGTTGTTCTGCGCTCAACGTCGATTCGATTGCGAGCGAGACACCGTATTTTTCGGCGGTTTCCGCGGCGGCTTTCAAACCGTCAATGAACCGCGGTGCGTTAATGTGGTCATCTTGGATCTGACCGCCCCCGAAAAAAGGTACCAGAATCACTTTTGCCCCGAGTTGTGGACCGGTCTCCGCGAGATATTGCAACTTCGCGATTCCCTCGCTCCGCGTGCTGTCAGTCGGATGCATGAACGAAAAAGCCGTGAAACCGCCCGGCGACAATGAGGGCACCTCAATGCCTGCGGTTTCTGCTAAATTGTTCACCTTATCAATCCCGCCCTCCTGCCAGAGTGGATGTTCACGGTAATTGGTCCCCATACAAACTTCAATGCCATCGAACCCAATATCTTTTGCTTGCTGAAACGATTCTTCAAAGGAAACGGGCAACATACCGTCCCGAATACCTACCTTCATAGTCTGCCTCCTAAAGGAAATAACATGTAATTGAGACTGAATCTTGATTAATTCTGAATTTTAACATATTCATAACACGCATTGCAAGGAGATCTGCAATCTTTTTTTTGACGCGTTGTTAAATGCGGAACAGAAAGAAAAAAATTGAATTTTCTGAATTGATGTGGTAAAATATATTAAAATTAACCATTTGTATGGACTGTACCAAAAGTGATTTGAGAGGAGATAGCATTCACTCAAAACCGATCGGTGCTGTCCCGTACGAAAAATAGAGAGGATATGTAATGAAACAAATTACGTGTATAGTTACAATTTTGGTTCTGTCTGTATGTCTCATTCCGGGTGTTTTCGCGCAGACATTGATGAGCGATGAATTCACCGGAGCCGGTCAGGATCTTCAATCCTTCTGGCAGGTCAAAGATGGCGACAAAAGCCCGTGGGAACTGAAAGGTGGCATGCTCGTTGCTGAAGCAGGTTTCGATCAAAATGTGTGGGGGGACGATACCAGCACACGTTTCTATCAGGTCACGGATCAAGACCAGTTTGACATCGAAACGGCAATGACTGTCGATTATGGGGATGCTTGCACTGTTGCTGGCATCATCGTCTATTCCGCAACGACGAAGGATCACCAAGACCGCGACGGTCAGTGGGTGACGTTGAAGTTGTGGGGACGTGGTGCTGCGCAAGGGAACAATGCGGTGCTCCAATACCAGCGTCGTCAGAATGATTCTGCTGATTTGGGATATGTCGGTACACAACCCGACTACAACCCTGGTCAAGGCGTTATTCCTGTTGAACTGCGCGTCATGCGCAATGGCAATGACTATGAGTCTTGGTTCAAGCCGAATGCAGAAGGCGACTGGGTCTCTGTCGGAAAAGTGACCAATGAACTCGCTGAACCGCTTGAAGTCGGTATCTATGTCGGTATCTGTGAAGGGCAAAGTGATGCTGGTAGGATGACGGTTACGTTCGACTACTTCCGGGAAGCCTCAAGTCCCGCGACGCCGGTTGATCCGCGCGGTCGACTCGCAGTCACGTGGGGTGAATTGAAAAATCAGTAATAGTAAAGACTGTTCATAGTTTCTTTGAATCGCTGGCGGTTCCAAAGACCGCCAGCATTTTTATGGAGATAAGACTTGAAGATAGCAACTATTTTATGCTTTATCGGTATTGTTACGGTTTTTGGTGTATTCTCTGCCGAAGCGGCACCTTCGCTCGGCGATCCGTTTGATGGGAATTCGCTAAAAAATCCGAATTGGAAGTGGAAGGCTTCTGACGCAGCAGGCGTTAAACCCAAAGATTGGGATATGGGCAAAACGAAAGCCGGATGGCTTCACGTTACGGGTGAACTGAACCGAAATCTCTGGCCCTCGGACACAACGAATCGGCTCTATCAGGAACATGAAGGTGATTTTGATGTGGAGACGCATCTCTACATGGATTATGAAGATGCTTGCGTGGTTGCGGGGATTGCTGCCTACTCGCCAACAACGAAGGACCGCCAAGGACGCGACGGCGAATGGGTAACGATCAAACTCTGGGGACGCGGTCCCGCAAATGGCAATAATGCCGTCATCCAGTATCAGAAACGGCAGTTTGATGGTGGCGAGGGACTCGCCGGTACGGTTCCCAATTTTCAAGACCCCGCAGGCGAAATGGATATTTACATGCGACTCCGCCGTGAGGGTGATGCTTTTACAGCGTGGTGGAAACGGAAAGCCAATGACAAATGGATCGACATCGGCGAAACCGAACAGGAGTTTGATGAACCGCTTGAGGTCGGCATTTACGTCGGTATCTGTGACGGTAAAGGCAAACAGATTGCACAGTATGAGTATTTTGATGACCTTCTCGTGCCGTTTGATGTTTCACCGCGTGCGAAATTGCCGATCGCTTGGGGCGACCTAAAACGTCGGAATAGTGTGCCGAGTCATCGTTAGCGTTCCTGCGGTATTTTGGAATACATTTTTCATATCCACTGTTTGTTCGTTGTTATTCCGAAAGAAGGTTTATGGCTACATTTTATAAGGGTGCCGGTGTTGGGACACACTGGCACATCAATGACTCACGAGAAGTCGGTTTTGAGACGTGGTTGCCCACAACAGAGCCGACAATTGAGGCACTGATAACTCATATAGCGACAAGTACTGTTAACAGTCCTTATATTTCGCTAACCCGTTCCTACGCAGTAGCATGGAATTATGCAGTAAGAGGTGGTACCGATATACGCACACTGGATAGGCGAGGCTGCGTCTACGAGATAGAAGTTGATACTCCATTACCTTCTGGTCTCAAACCCCTTGATCCGGTCGAAGAAGTTGCAATGAGTTTACCAAATCCTATTGATGTTGACTCTGAAGGAGAATATCCATTTTACCAACACAATGGACTTCCGACTTTTTTGTTAGGCGTAGTAAGTCCGGAGGATATGTTGCATTTTCAGATAGGCAGAGAGCTTCAACCACCCGGGCCAGGTGTGCCTTGCGCTCCTAATCTCACATCTCAGTTAGAAGCACTTGTGAATTCTTTACGGGATGCCGAGATTTTGTTCCACAGACACATACCGCCATCTTGTGTCAAAAATCGTTTTGAAGTCCAATTTACCGAATTAGACGAGGAGACGTTACGATGAGTACGTTTGAAATTCGCATCATTGACTTAGGGGGGTTGTCAGTCAGTAATTTTATTGAATTCCTGCGGATGGAAATACTTGATGTGCGTGGATATGGTCCCACTTTTTTCGGGCACGTTCGGTACGTTCTCAATGGTGTTGAGCAGGAAGAAAGTTTACCTATGGATTTGAGCAAAGGAATCTTTATTGCGACTCTCAGGGATGACCAATTAGGAGACATTCCTCGGAAAAAGTTGGAAGATACTTTGCGGAAAGCATCGGTAAAGATCATTGAAATCGTTCGGAAAAACCCAAATATGCAGACGCTTGTGCCTGATTATGACTATCCGATGTCCGATGAGGATTGCTCTGCGGAGAAACTGGGCAAAAATTCTGAACGTATCCTTGAAGGTATCTTAAAAGATTACTCTTACCTGAAATATGATGAACCCTACTCTAAACCTCCAAACGTTTTGAAATGCCGTGTTAGGGACCCAAAAAGTCCTCGTCAAGTGGAAGATATTTTTGAAATCGCTCAGAAATTGCGCGATGAGACCGGTGAAAACTATGTAGTCGCATACGGTGGATCCTCTAACACTGGGGATAATCTTGATGAGGTCTGGACCAGATTCTCTTTAAGGAAATTCGATTCTCAAAAAGTTAAGACTAAATGAAGCGTGCCTGTTTTGTGATTCTTATACTCACTCTTATCATCTGCAGCAATTTTGCTATTGCTGAGATTAGCGAGGCAGCCCAACAAGTCCTCAAGACTATAGAATGGGTCGCTATCCCCGAAGGCACCTTTCTGATGGGTTCAACTCCTGAAGAAGCAAACGCCGCTTATGAGGACGCGAAATTGCGGAGTTCTATGCTGGAGCAGCATACCTTCGATGCGGAACTCCCACAACATCAAGTCTACCTGAGTGCTTACGAAATCTCGCGGTATGAAATCACCAACGTACAATATCGTGCCTTCGTTGCGGCGATGAATCGTCCTACACCGCGCGGACATAACGGCGAAAAGACGTGGGAAGATGAAATGCTCAACGGCGATACGCAACCCGTTGTCGGCGTGACATGGTTCGATGCACAAGCGTTTGCGGAATGGGTCGGCGGAAGTCTGCCGACGGAAGCGCAGTGGGAGCGCGCCGCACGTGGCACAGAAGCACGCGTATACCCGTGGGGAGATACACCGCCAAAAGCACGTCAACATGCCAACTTCGCACGCCGCTATAACCGTCCAGTGCCAGTAGGTCAATTTCCGAAAGGTGAATCGCCGGACGGCATCTCGGATCTCGCTGGAAACGTTTGGGAATGGTGCCTTGATGAATACGATCCAGCAGCCTATCAACGAAACGGGAAAGGTGTGCCACGAAATCCGCTCAATCTCCGTTTCCGAGATGTACTGCGTGCGAGAGTGATCCGAGGGGGCGCGTGGGATGTCGGTAGAGCGTTCATCCGTTCAGGGCTGCGGTTCAAATTTTATCCGCTGGATTCAACACATACGATTGGGTTTCGGGTCGTGCGTCCGCGCCCGACGATAAAACCATAACCTTCCTATCACCATGTTCCAACGAAAATATTTCCAGTTCCACTTGTGGGTCCCGCTTCTCCTCTTCATGCTTCCACTGTTCGGTAGTGCTGAACCTTATTTCCGAGATGTAACCGATGCCATGGGGCTTGATTTCAAACATGTCAACGGCTTTTCTGCGGAACGCCGACTCGTAGAAACGATGGGCAGCGGCGGTGCGCTCTTTGACTTTGATAACGATGAAGACTTGGATCTCTATCTCGTTCAAGGCAATTCGCTTTCGCCATCAGCCGTAGGGGCGAGGTTACCTCGCCCCTACAATCGGCTCTATCGAAACGATGCGGGTGTCTTCGTTGACATCACAGCGACCGCAAACGTCGGCGATACAGGTTATGGACTCGGTGCTGTCGCTGCGGATTACAATTCTGACGGGTATCGCGACCTGTACATAACAAACTTAGGAGAGAATGTGCTTTATCGCAATAACGGTGATGGTACATTTACCGACGTAACAGAGGCGGCGCAGGTCGGTTGTCCGCTACTGAGCGCGAGTGCTGCGTTTGCTGATATTGACAGGGACGGGGATTTGGATCTCTATGTCTGCAACTACGTCGAATACGCGCTCGAAACCGATATCCCGTGCTATTACAAGAACACCTTGCGTATCTACTGCGGCCCCAACGAATATCACGGCATCGCCGATGTGCTTTACCGCAATAATGGCGACGGTACATTTACAGATATTACCAAAGCCGCGGGTGTCTATGAACCGACGACGCGTGGGTTAGGGGTCGTCTTTACGGACGTAAACAACGACGGATGGTTAGACATCTACGTCGCGAACGATATGTCGCCGAATACACTTTTTATCAATCAAAGTGACGGGACTTTTCAAGAGGAAGGTGTGTTTCGCGGTGTCGCCTACAACGGTGACGGTTTGGCGAACGGCTCTATGGGGATAGACGCAGCGGATTACGATAACGATGGCGATGTTGATCTCTGGGTGTCGAATTTCTCGTTAGAGGCGAACTGCCTCATGCAAAACGATGGCGACGGTTATTTTGAAGATGTTACGTTTGATACAGACCTTGCCGATCCGTCCTTCTACTCCCTCGGTTTCGGTACCCGTTTCATCGACTTTGATAACGACGGTTGGTTGGATCTACTCGTCGGGAATGGACATATCTGGGACAACGTGGAGCAGATTGACGCGAAGATGCGTTACGCACAACCTGTGCAACTGTTTCAGAACCGAGGTGGCACCTCAGAGAACGGTGTCGTCTTTACTGAAATCACCGCTGAAGCGGGTTTGAACGAAACGCCTTACGTAGTCCGCGGCATGCTCTTCGGGGATATAGATATGGACGGCGATGTTGATGTCGTGCTATGTCAATCGAACCGTCCAGCGATTATTCTCAGCAACGAGGTCGGGAATACGAACGCTTGGTTAACACTGAAATTGGTCGGTACAGATGGCAACACGGACGCAATCGGGGCACAGGTTCAATTAGAGGCGCAGGGGATGACATTGCTGCGAGAAGTTATCTGTGGGGCAAGTTACTTGTCGGGCAACGACCTCCGCCTCACCTTCGGGTTAGGCGATGCCTCGCGTGTAGATAACCTCAAAATTCGTTGGCACAATGGAAAGATTCAGCAATTAGGTGAAGTACCGATACGCCAGTCTATAACATTTTCACAGGATTGACACTTTTCGCTGTTGATACTATAATAACCCAAGTTGCTACCGACGGGTTTTGGAGGTTCTAACAGCATTTCGCTGACCCTTTCTTCACCCCGTATGAAGGTTAAGAATTTAATCGGGTAATTCTAAGACGTGTGATTAACAAGCAGATCGGTTCGTAGTAGTGCGATTCATCGCACGTTGCAGTGCCTGAATTACCCAATTTATTTGTTAAACCTCATTAGGGGCAGGGTCATTCAATTTTAAGAAATTATTGGGTTTCACGTCTTTTTTTAAGGATCCGGTTCGGTTAGGAAACCGAACCTACCGGGCCTGGGGTTCGATTCGGTTAGGAATGCAGATTGCATTTGGGTGAGTACACCGCAAAACCGAACCTACCGGGCCTGGGGGTAAAAATTCGATCGAAAAATGGACAATTGAATGACCCTGCCATTAGGGGTGCTATGTGTGTAAATAAGTGGCAACTTGCGCTATAATAAACGATAAGATAGAATCAAGAGATGGTTATTTTTTAATGGCCAAGGCGTGTGACTCGTAACGTAGTGGAGAACGGATATACGGAAAGGGATGTAAAACTTCTAACCCGCCTGACCGAACCGCAAGGTAAAATTAAAAATATGAAGATCGTTGAAGAAAAAGAGGCGTGGATTCATACGCACTTCATCCTTGATAGTTTTTTCCTCACGGAACAGGAGTGCCGACAGATTTCTATCAATGTCGAACCGGAACTGATGCAATTGGGACTCCAGTATGGTTTGACGTATGACATCGCGCCTTCAAAACATCGTGCCATTATTGTGCTTGAGAATGTATACCCTTCGACTCGGTCAAAGCGGTCGTGAAAGAATTGATTGACGACGTAATTAAAGATTTCCCTGTCCGGTTGCCTGAGCAGCGAAATGTTGTCACCAACATCACAGTTGCGGATCAGGAAACAGAACAGATAGATGTTAATGACCAAGTCCCGGCGCGGTGAGGATCTGTGTTCCGACGGTGCCATCGGTGATGTTGAAGATTGAGGGGAATTCGTCTTGCCAACCGTCGTTCGCACTCGGACAGAATTGACGTGAATTGCCCTCGATCGCCGTTACACCTGGGATGCGAGCGGCGAGTCCGGCGGAGTGTAAAAACGATGCACCCGGACACGTCAGGTCCTGTACAGCGAGGAACATATCGTATTCTGCGGCGGCGGCACCCATCAACAACGCTTGAGACTGCCCTTTACACGCCTTGAGCGCGACACCGGAATATCCCTGCTCGCGTGCTAATAGAAAAGTCTCAAAGTCGGTCAGCGATTCGTCTATCACTACCGGTTTTATCTCAGCAGCTTTGTGCATCTTATTTTCAGGGTGTGCCTTCAGATCTCGGTCGGTCGGCTGTTCGATGTAGGCGAGGCGTTGAAAGGCGTTAGGTTCTGTTTCTCGGATTTGACTGAGGAAATCCAGTAGGTATTCGACGTTTTGACAGGTTTCATTGAAATCCGCGGAGTAGTGCCAAGTATCAACACCGCGTTCCGCTTGTGTTTCTGCTGTGACTTTATCAATTGCGAGGACGCGTGCAACGTCCCAATCGAGGTCATCGCCGTTCAATTTGATTTTCAGATGCGTTAATCCGTCAGCGACAATCCATTCAGGAAGCGTCTCCGGTAACCCGTCATTAAGGCGTTCCGCAATATCCGCGTCGGTAAGAGGATCCAGTGCGCCGATAAGATGGTAGAGCGGCATATTAGATTTCGGTTGGCGTGAAGTATACTGGTCCAGATATTTTCCGGTGAACCGTTCATTCAAAAAATGCGACAAATCCGCTTGAATGAAGTCTTTACTTAAGCCGTCGTAGCTGTTGATGCCGTTTGCTTTCCCGAATGCATCGTGGATCGCAGCATCAATGGGACTCGTTGTAACGACGGTGCAGAGTTTCGGTATCGGCGACGCGAGTTGCATGGCATCGGACAATTCAGCAGCGATTCGTAAGAATTCGGGTTCAAGCACTTCAGAGAGTTCGAGTGGATGCGCGCATAATTCGCAATCTTGTGTTGCGTCTACTGTTAATTCGGCGAGTTTTTTCATCGCTGCGAGACTCTGATCGAAAGGCACATAGCGCGGTGGGAATGCCCAGACGTTACCGAGCGGCATGGAACCTTTCCCTTCTGCCTCTTTTCCGTCGCGCGTCTGGATTTGCATGCGGACGTTAAAGAGGACGCAGTGATCCGTCGGTACGCCGCCGAACTTCAGCGGGGTGCGGTATTGGTGTTCTTCAAAGTCATAATGAACGTCAAGGATGCGAATATCCGTAGGTTTCGACATAATTCCCTCTTTTTTATTATTCCTTGCGGAGAAACGACGTGAATTTGAACGTTGGCGGGCATTCCTTAAACCCGCCCTCCATTCCATTACGGGCTACGGGTTTTGTATTATCTTTAATTCTACCACCAAAACAGGAACTTGCATTCTCACTGCGAAGCAGGCGCAGGTGGAATCAATGGAGAGGCACGTCAATTTTGAAATCCGACTGACCAATCCGCAAGATAAAGTTAAAAAATCATCGTAACCGATTTCTTGTGGTACGTCAAGCAATTTATCTGCCCCTTGTGCTACAACTAAACGGAGGCTTCTTTCAATGACACATAACGCAAAGGTTCAAGAACTCACTTCACTTCTCGATAAACATCAAACGTATCGGGACACCTGTCTCAATCTCATCGCTTCGGAGAACACGCCTTCGCCGTTGGTAGAAGAACTTTTTGACGAACGGTTGGCGCGGCGGTATGGGAATTATTCTGGTGTTGACATCTACCAACGGAATTACAAGGGCAACCGCTATATTGCCGAAATAGAGGGATACACGCAGGCGTTAGCAAAGGAGCTTTTCGGCGCAGCGCACGTTGATTTCCGTCCGTTATCGGGGAACATCGCTGGGATTGCAACGACGTTTGCATTGGCAAAGCCCGGCGATACGGCGTTAGAGGTTCATAACGGACACCACTATGCCCAAAAACTGCTATCCTCACCACTCAAGATAGAACTACAGTCGATCCCGATTCCGTGGGATGGACGACGCTCAAACATTGATCTTGAAGCAACGCTTGAACTGATTGCGAAACACAAGCCGAGCATCGTCAACGTCGGTTCGGGTATATTTCTCTTCCCGCAACCTGTCCGCGAGTTGAAAGCAGCGATGCGCCAGGCGAATCCAGATGCTTACCTCATCTACGATGCCTCGCACGTTATTGGACTCATCGCCGGTGGACGGTTTCAATCGCCATTTGAGGAAGGCGCGGATGTCATCATTTCCAGCACGCATAAGACGCTTGCGGGACCACAAGGTGGGATGGTTTTGATGAATGACGCATCTATCGCTGATCGAGTTGCGAGAGGGGTTTATCCGTTACTGATGAGCAATCACCACCTGAATCGACTTCCGGCGTTAGCAGGAACGTTTATAGAGTGGATGGAATGTGGTGAGGCACAGGCAGATGCGATTGTTGCGAACGCAAAAGCACTCGGTCAAGCGTTAGCGGAGCGCGGTG
Organism: Candidatus Poribacteria bacterium; assembly: GCA_012270875.1. Taxonomy (GTDB): domain Bacteria; phylum Poribacteria; class WGA-4E; order WGA-4E; family WGA-3G; genus WGA-3G. The sequence continues at coordinate 17,649 of JAAXHI010000213.1, forward strand.
TCCCGATGCTCGGTGCCGATCTCGGCTTCACGGAGTCGCATACGTTGATATTGATTGTAGATAAGTATGGGGAAGGCGGTGCATTAGCGAATCATCTCGAAGCGTGCCATATTATTACAGGCGCGGCGGGATTGGCACCGGAAGTCGGAACATCTGGATTGCGGATCGGTGTTCAAGAGGTCACCCGTTGGGGCATGACACCAGAAGACGCACCGGACATCGCCGAGTGTATTGTCTCAGCACTCTCTGGTGGGACCCCTGAAGTACTCAAGCCGAAGGTCGCAAAAGTCGCTCGCCGTTTCGATACAATCCAGTTCAGTGTCGATTAAATAGAACAGTCGGATAGAATGGAGGTCAAAATGCGTTCACCCAACATAATTTTAATGATGTGCGACGACCTTGGATATGGCGATGTCGGATTTAACGGAAATCAAATAATCAAAACTCCGAATTTGGACAGACTGGCGAGTCATGGCACCCGATTTACGCGGTTTTATGCGGGGGGACCGGTCTGTTCCCCGACGCGGGGGACGTGTTTGACCGGACGACATTATTTTCGATACGGCATAACACATGCGAATCGTGGGCACTTACCCGCACAGGAAATAACACTGGCGCGGATGCTAAAATCGTTTGGCTATGCAACCGGACATTTTGGAAAATGGCATCTCGGAACGCTGGACCCGAATTATTCAGGGAAACCGAATCGTAATCCGGCACGTAATTACGCGCCCCCGTGGGAACGGGATTACGATGCGTCTTTTGCTACGGAGTATGCAGTGCCAACTTGGGATCCCGCAGTAGGGGTCGAGCGGAGGAATAGACGTTCGGACCTTCCATGGGCATCGCCTTACTACGAGAACGGAAAACTCGCTACGGAGAATCTAAAAGGCTGCGATTCTCGGGTGTTGATGGATCGCGCAATCGCATTTATTGAACAAACGCTTGAAAAGGGCGAACCGTTCTTTACGACAATCTGGTTTCATGCACCGCATACCCCGGTCTTTGCCGGACCGGAATACCGCAAAATGTACGCCGAATACAGCGAAGACGAGCAACACTATTACGGCTGTATTACCGCAATAGACGATCAGGTGGGACGGTTGTATCACACTTTGGCAGCATGGGGCGCATCCCAAGACACGATGATCTGGTTCTGTTCGGACAACGGACCCGAAGGACGCACAGGTCAGGAGGGTCGTAACCGAGGCTCAACAGGCGGCTTACGCGGACGCAAACGTTCTCTGTTTGACGGCGGTGTGGGTGTGCCTGCACTCTTACACTGGCCCGGTCATGCAGACCCCGGACGTGTCGTGGAAATGCCGTGCAGCACCTTGGATTACTTCCCGACCATCGCCGAAGCCATGCAATTTGAAATGCCCGATAATCGTCCCATTGACGGTATCAGTCTGCTACCGACCATTGAAGGAGACATGACGGAACGTCCGACCCCGATTCCGTATCGGTTCAATAGTCCAAAAGGCCCGATGTTTCACGCACCGACGATCGCTATGACGGATAACCGATATAAGTGCTTGACGAATCTATCAGATGATGGCAGCGAAGATTTGTGTTTTGATATGATTGAAGACCGCGCAGAAACCGTCAACTTGGCAGATGAACAACGCGAGCGATTAGGGCAAACCCGCGAGTCCCTGCGTCAATGGCTCGACTCCTGTAAGGTGAGTCATAATGGTGGGGATTATGATGAGGCGTTTGAACCTGTTGCACCGTTTGAAGAGGTCACAGGAGGCTGGTTCTCAAGGCGAAACAGAAATTAGCCGTGTAGGTTGGGTTGAACGGCGGACACGAAAATGAGTTGACACGCCACGATAACGTTGCGCGCGCGTAGGGGCTGGGTTACCCAGCCCCTACGGTCAACTGACAACATCTATTTCTAAACATTGCGCGATGAACATTTCCACTTCTTGCGAAATGCTTGTCGTGAAGATTGCGTTTTCATCTTATTCCCCAAACTCAAGCCAAGAATCTCGCCGATACTCCGCCCAAATCCTACCAGAGATACCCTCTTTCTGACGTGGGAAGTACTCCGCACCGACGACCGTATCACATTCTCCAGGTGTCGGAACAAAAACAGAATCTCCCAAGATAAAACGCCAAATGTCCGTTTTGGTGAGTTCCGAAGCACTCCTACGTCCGAAGTCAGAAGCGTCCAACCAGCCGTCACCGTTTTTGTCAAACGTTTGCATAATACGGATGTCGCGTTTGTCAGGGTGCGCAGGGTTTTTCGTTGACCCGTCAATCGTGTATTGACCAAAGAGCGCGGCGAGGTCTCTGCCATCAAACTCGCCATCTTGGTTGAAGTCGTGGTCTTTCCAAGTGTGAAATCCATCCCCATCAGTGTCCAGTTCATTCGGGTTGCTAACGCTTTTCACACCGTCCTGATTGACATCAATTTTACTGGTATCCAGTCCGCACTCAAAGACGTGGGTATTGTTCCAGATATACAAGCCATCCGCTTGGGCATCGGCAAGCGTAATATCCGCCTCAAACGTATCACTATCTTCACTCATTGCAGAAATTCTACGCCAACGACCGCCCTGAATCCAAGGCCGTGAGTTCTCACCCTTGACTTCGTAGGTGTCGAATGGAAAACCGTTGGGTGCGATCTCAAAGAAGTAGATAACGAAACCACCTTGTTTCGTTTCTGCTCCTTTCGTATAATCAAGCATCAGCTCTTTACGCTTCTCAAGTGCTGCTTGTTCATCGGGGAAAGTTGTCGTCTCGTCATAGTCGGGGTAGTCATACACCATGTACCCGCTTTTTTCAAGACCCACTCCATCGGTCGCTTGGATGTCAAGTTTGAAATTCAAACTATGCCGGTATATGAAAAGTCTCCACATACCCATTTGACCGTCCACTTCTGTCTGTGCGAGTTGGATTCCGCGATAATCGTTTAGCACAAGCGTTCTAAAATCGGTTGCCGCTTGGCACGCATCAAAACCACGCACGTACTTGCTATCTGACCGCTTCTGTCGGATGTTCGCGTTAATCTCCACAACGCGGATCGTATGTATGCCCCGCCTTTTTCGCGCGACGACGACTGCGTACGCTTGGTCTCCATCTGCGTCCACTGGGTCATAATCCGCATAGAACTTTTCATAAGACGCAAGCAATCTGTCTGAATTGAATTCGTCTCTGTTGTCTTCCACAGCACAGGCTGCGGGTGCGCCAGGTGCATTTTCGTATTCTGAGCGCTGGGCGCCTAAAGTTGTTGCTAAACTCGGATTGTTTTCAGTATTTTGGTCACAGGATAGTATTGAAATGGCTAACAACGTAGCCAGAAAAAGCCTAAACATTTCTTTTCTCCTTCTTAAATTCCCCTGATAAGGGGATTTAGGGGGTTTAAAGGACAGAAATCTCTGCTTTTGTGCTTGAATGTTCGATATCTGCTCAATTTGTGTAGGTACTAAATATAATTTCCTATTAAACCTTTGTTCGTAAATTTGAATCACATCGGTGTCAAAAGCAAATTTCATGCCAATTTTGTAGAGAAGCGGAATATTAGGGTCAAAATTGCTGGAAAGGTTATGAGAATTTCCTTCATGGCGAAGTGCCTAAAACACAGACGCTGACTATGTTTGTTAATCGGGTAGAAGGGGACAGTGTGATTTTTTACTAACCAGTGTCGCTTGGAGAGATGGTGTTCGTTTGCAATTCTGCTTATACCGCCGAAGAAACAAAAATTGTGTTTAAAACGCAAAAGTTATAGGTGTTTTCACAAAAAATACAGACGCTGATTATGTTTGTTAATCGGGTAAAAAAGTGGCGGTATGATTTTTTACTAACCAGTGTCGGTTGTAGAGGTGATGTCCGTTTGCCATTCTGCTTATATCGCCGATGAAACAAAAATTGTGTTTAAAACGCAAAAATTGTAGGTGTTTACACAAAAAATGATTGTCAAAAATCGGCTATTTTTAGATATACGTTGTTTAGTAGATGGTGGGGAGCAATTCAAAGAATGGATGGACGCGGTAGGATTGTCAAAGCGGAGATGGATAAGTTCTTATACCAACGTGAGTTTGATAAATAATTGAGGGTGGTGCATAAATATCTCTCGTAGGGGTTGGGTCTCCCAACCCGTCCGATGCGCGCATAGCAAATCTGATAGAGGGCGAGAAAACCTCGCCCCTACGGTGGTCGCATACCCTAACGTTTGGAATAATGAACCACCTTCATCTTGATAGGTACGCATACGGATCTATGCCCGAAGAATCCATATCTAATACCAATACGCCAGGCGGAAGTATTCCCTCCCTGACTTGGTCTGTAATCGTGCTATCACTTCCTGAAATCTCAGAGACATATTTCGTGATTGTGCCATCAGGCAGTTGGGTATCCGTCCATTTGACATAAACAACATTTGGATAGTGCAAATAGACTTTCCCATTATCCGTATCCATGCTCGTCCCAACAAAATCACGGTCCCCTTCGTTCCATTTCTTAACCAGAACGAGTCCCCACAATTCTCGCTGGGTCAACTTATTAATGCTCACGGTTTTTTCTTTAGGTTGCAGCCAAACGACAGGAAACGGAAAATCGGACGGAACTTGCGGACGTTCAATTTTTTGCGTACCCAATACCGAACACCCACATATTATGGAGCATCCAAATATGGCTAAAAGGTTCATTAGCAGTGCTTGGCGATATTTCGTAGATTTCATCTTTT
>JAAXHI010000251.1 GCA_012270875.1 Candidatus Poribacteria bacterium
AAGGGTGTGTAAATATTTTGTCATGAGACTCATGCGGCATTTGGGTGTTTCCGCCAAAATGCGTCCCAAGCGCCATTCTTTAATAAACATCGCCAGAACAAGATAGCGTTGATTCCCTCTTGACTCCATCGCATTCCCGCCTGTTTACATCGTTCTGCGACGACGTGTTTACAAGCCGACTCAATGACCCCACTGCCAATCTGGTATCCGTTTTCTACAAACGTTTGATACCGCATGCGGTGTGCGTGTTTGAGAAAATACCCGGCTTGGGTCTGTAAACTCTCTGCGACCGAGGCATTACCGATCCCTAAAGCCCGGATGCGGGCGACGACTTCTTGAATATCTCCAGCATACAAAAAGACTTCGGTCGCTTTGACCCATCTTTCAACTTTCGGTGAGGCTGCCTCCGTCTCTCCATAGGCGAGTTTCCCACTCTCATAGAGGTGGGACTTGGCGTGCATATAATCTACAATCTCAACGGCTCCCGGGAAGTATTCCTGCGACAAGTTCCATATCCACGCTGCCCCATCACCGATGACGACGACTTCTTCGGTATCTGTCTCGTCTTGATAGATACCGCTTGCTGTGGCTAAGTCAAACCATTGCGATCCGAAGTTCACCGCATCCCCTCGAGACGCAACATACCGCAGACTTGAGGATTCTGTTGAGGCAATAGCCCCTGGATCGCGGCGTGGATTGTCTCTATAGAGACACCCGACTTTGACTTCCTGCCATCCCTGAGTCGAGGCAGTGTAGCAGCCATCACAACTGACATACCCCCTCGACCCGGGGTCAAGCGACTCTGGGTCTACATACGTAGAGACCGACTCCCCGGACGCCCATCTTTGAATCTTGTCTTTGAGCGTGGTATGACTCACTCGGATGCCGTGATGTTTCAACTCTTCGGCAGCCTCTCTAAAGTCTAAGCGCGCTGCTAAGCGACACATCGTCTTGGCAACTCCGAGGGTATACGCCCCATCCTTGAGACCCTCCTGCGAGTTCCAAGGCACTACAGAAACCCCGCAGGCACATCGATAGACCCACCGAGACACCCGCACTACCCCACATAACGTCTCAATATAGCACTCGCGTTGGCGCAACCGCCGCGCCTCTCCGCCACACGCCTGACACGCCACTGACACCGAATCGCTTTCGGCAGCTCTTTCGGAGAAGCACGCCTCTAAGACCTTACGCCCCAACTCACGACATGCCTGATCGAC
>JAAXHI010000079.1 GCA_012270875.1 Candidatus Poribacteria bacterium
AAAATTGACAAAATGATGAGCGGGTCACTGCTCTCGGTCAAGTTCCGTCTCGATGGCCTTGTGTAACGCTTCGGTTAAAGCCATCCCAATATTATCTCCAGCCACAGGATCCCTCAATTGCCGCAATTGCGCATGGAATTGTGCCCGCTCCACAACCTCGGGCCAGCAGCGTCGTCTGCCAATGGGTTGCATGGTGAATTGAAAGAGAGGGCCTCGGGCAGAGCTGCCTCCCATCTGTTCCCACCGGTCAAACGCTCGGTCCAACGGGGCATCTTCACTGTCATCTTCGTCACTAAAGTGATACAAGAGGTCGTCCGACACGACGGAGGAGACAATTTGAATTTTCCCGCGCCAGACGCTGGCTTTTATAGACTGAAAACCACGTGATGTCCCACGAGCTGAGATTGGTGGAAGGGACTCGGGTGAGGGTCAGGTGAGGGATTTGATCGACAGGAGGAAGATCAGGGATGGTCCCCCCCATGGGTACCAGATTCCCTCCACCCGCGCCATCCCTGGACCAAAGACTGTGATTGGCGGACAAGACGATAGATACAGACAAACGCCCTAGACAGAAATCAGTTGTGTTCAGTATGCCCAACAAAAATCCCGAGTTAGCGAGAGAGCGAAAACGAGCGTGGTACGAGAGACACAAGGAGGAGATTTTGAAACGTAAACGTGAGCGGCGTGCCGCGCAAAAGAAACAACGAGCACAGCGACCCAAACCAGCACCCACCCCATAGCAGATTGCGAGAACCCGAGAGCTCAACCATCAAGCCTGCTACCGATACAGAGCCACGCATCTGGCCCAAGTGTGTTTGATTAATTGGATCTACTATCACCGAAACTGCGACCGGATTGTCCATCAGCAGCGGGAGCGGCGAGCCTTGGCCAAGCAGAACAAGCAGACCCCAAGCCTGTTCCAAAAATTACGTGCTTTGGCAGACGTGTGCTCCCAGCAGTTGATTGAACTTGACCATGGATACACCAGGAAAGAAGAAGAAGTGGGACCCCCCCCAAAAATAGAGCAAGCCAGCGGCGGTATCAGGAGGAAAAGAATGCGGCCATGGACGGTATCGAACAAGTGAGGGCCCGTAATTGCCAACGATACTATGACAGAATAGACCGTCTCAAGGCCACCGGACAATACGAGGCCTTTAAGAAAAAAAAATTGCTAGGAAGGACTGCTGCGCTATCACACCATGCCGGAGGAGCAACGAAATGAAGTGAGGCGCAAGAACTTGGTGTTGCAAAAGGCCTGGAGGGACAAAATGATCCGGGAGGGCACCTACGAGGCATACCGACAACGCTTGAATGCGCGGCGGCGAGAATAACTGGCCAAGAAAAAGCGAGTCATGGGTGCCGAGGGGTTGAAGGCATTGCAGCGCGTCAAATATGTCAAACGGGTCGAATCCGAACACCGTCGACAATGGCAATGGTTGGACGAGCAACTGACCCGTCCCTTTCCCCTGCCGTGGTTGCCACTGGACTGGGCAGAGTCTAAGCCCGAGGAGGACACTGCAAACCATTCGTGTCAATGCATTAGAGCAAATGGACCAGTACTTGTAAATGAAAACAAACCATTAAACGTGTGTGTACATAACGTGTCTTTTTATTTCTTTGAAACATAGGGCGACTTTAATACAATCTTACATGCCCAACTTGAGTTTAGCTTTCATGATATTTTTAACAATACGTTCCGTCAGGGTTTTGCGGCCGGGGAGTTGATCAATCTTGGCAATCATCTTGTGATCAGCGGCCCATTTATCTTTCAAGTCCTTAGCTTTGCCATAGTCAATGTCATGGGCTTTAGCAATCCTGTCTAACCAGTTGATGCCTGGATCACCGTGGGCCAATCGTTTTTCCAAATGGGTCCCAGGT
>JAAXHI010000397.1 GCA_012270875.1 Candidatus Poribacteria bacterium
AATTCTTAAAATTGTCCAAACTTTAGCAAACTTTAGTAAAATAGTAAATAATACGATTTTGAATGATTAAACGCTATTGTTATTGCAATAATCCTTACCAAGCCGTCAGGATCGTAGGTATGACCCTCCGGTGAACGATCCGCAGGCTACTGTACGACGCAATGGATTACCTACACGCATGAAAAATCACTCCTCACTTACGACAAAAGTCGCTTTTCTAATGTTTCAAGGTTCTGTATTTGGAGTGTTTGTTCTTCAGCAAGAAGTATTTCCATCTCTCGTTTTTCCGTCGCTTTTAAAGGCTTTTCGCCATTCAGTGCCAGGAGTTCAGCCAATCGTGTCTGTTTCTCCAAAGGAAACGGCTTAAATCCGAAACTGACATGTCCCTTCTTAATCATGGCACCTATGTCCTTTTCTGTGCTTAGGACTTCTCCAGTATCAGCATTAACGACGATTTCTCCAACACCAACCGAGGGGGCTACGTTCGTGAAAACGGGGATTATCCAGACATATAATTTCGCTTTTTTAAGAGTAGGTTCTCTAACCGTCAGGCATCTGCCTGCGCGCTTTTGTAGGAATGCAAGCGCGGTATCTCTCGCCTCGTCGCGTTTGAGTTGAAACAACACAAGTTCTTCAATGGACGTTTCAAATGTTTTTGCCTGTTGCGTCAATTTTTCATAGAGATAATCAGGTAATGAAATTGTCAACGGACGCATATTGAATCCTCCAGTAGTGAGGGATGATCCTGAATATACCCACCTTACTAAAGTCTAACATATCTATAGCCAATTTTACAAATTAAAATGTGCTGAAATTTGGCTGGGCTCTACCCTACGGCCAGAAATTATACATCGGCTGCTGGGTCACGACGCTGATGAGGCTCCAGATACCGCCAACAGTGAAATCACCTAACATCAACCCAATCGCAAACATCACCAACTGCTGCGATGCTCTGGGACCCCCAATTTTCAAGACACTCCACTTAATAATCGAACTCACGAGCATACAACTCCACAGATACCGCATCCCCCAATCGCTGGAGACAACGAACCCAATCGGATGGAAGGGCCACCAGAAAAAACGCGCCCGCATAAACATCAGAAGCGTCGAAAAGAGCAAGCCGAACACGATACCGCCAGTGGCGTAGAAATTCGGTTCAGTAGGGTAATAGAGCCAACGCTGGAGTCCGTTGAAGACGCGTCCACCGAAACCGGTTGACCAGCCGCTGCTACCGCTCATGTTCAAAGCACCGTAAGTGTAAAAAAGATAGAGGATAACGCCGAATACCATCACAGCAGCAAACGCTGAAACGCCTAAGAGTGCGAAGAACAAACGCCTCGGCGCAATGCCAGAACGTTCCGAGAGTTTGAAGCCTTCTAACTGATGCGGCATCGGATTGCTCGTGTAACTCCGATTGAACCAACGGTAAAGCGTCAAGGCGACAAGGTTGTTTGTTCCCAATGCCCGTGTGCCGAAACCGTCAACGAGGATGTGGTGATTCGGCATGTTCTCCATCGCATGCACCGGAAATCCTTGCTCCGCACGCATCCGCGTTAGCACCAAGACGATGATGAAATAGATCGCGAAAAACAGCGGGATCAGCCAGAAAGACATGCCGATACGTCTGGAAAAAATGAAGAGCAACGCAAGTCCGCCAACGATACCCCACAATGCAAACCTATAGGAGACCGGTTCGTCGGCATCCTCGCCGGTGCGGTGACGCGCAATGCGGAACACACCTCGGAAATGACGGAGATTCAAGACTAACACGGAGATGAAAATCCCGATGGCGGCACCGAAGCATTGCCTATCAATGTACGGGAATCCGGGTAGGCTGGACAGTCCGGCAGCACTCGCGAACACCAACTGTGCCTTGTAGAAGATGAAGAAAAACCAACTGGAGAAAGAGAGATCGAGCGGCATCAACAGTCCAAGCCCGATGACAAACGGGTAGTAGGACATACTGATACCGCCGATGGCGTTCCACGGTTTTTCTGTGAACAGATGTCCGAACCCGCGCCAACCACCGATACGTTTAATCGGTAAGGTCGGGAGTGTCGGGTATAGAAAACTGAGACCGTTGAGGATGGCGATGGATGCGGCGATTCCGAAGCCGAGACACGTGATACGATGCGAAAACAGCGATTTTGTGTTATGTGTGACGTGAAACGCAATCTGTGTGATCGGGTAAGCAAGCCGTTCGCGTTCTACCCACTGCTTCCGCAAAATAACGTTGATACACAACATCACGAGGACGAGGATTGTCATGAACCCCGCCCACGAAAGCACTGGCACTATCCATGTGCTGAGGATATCCAGCGTCGAGAGATTGGCTTCACCTGTGTAGTAACCCGCCAAGGCTTTTGGGTCGTCAACAAGGAGCCATTTCGGAAGGTAATCCCAGAAGAGTTGCTTCCATTCATTTTCAGGCGTTGCAAACCAGAAGGCGTGTCCGACAGTTGTGACGAGGATCGTCATGAGTGTGATAGAAGGGAAAGCACACGCCGTACTGAGCAGGATGTATATCGTGAGGAGTTCCGCATCGGTGAATAGACGACGGCGAGCGGTGAGATTGAGGAGGGTGAAAGCAAAAACGACAAAAACGACGTTGTAGAATGGAACAGCGTAAGTATTTAACGCATAACCGACGAGTCCGACTTCACCAGCGATGATCCAATAAAAATTAAATGGAATCAGGACGAGCGTGATGGCGACAGATTTCCATGTGACACCGTGTGATTTTGAGGATTCATGGTTTCTCATCTGACTCGTGGGTTTCGCTTAAAAAACTGATAAACGCGTCTAAGTCTTCAGAAACCGTTGTGAATAGTTCCCTGATCGGCTGCGCATGTTCTTCGGCCTTTTCGTAAATCAATTCCTCGCCATAGATGTTGTTAACCTTATGACGGAACCTTAAAAGTTGCTCTAATCTCTGCTGGGTGCCTTCGGAAATCACAGGTGGACGTTCCGGACAACGTTCCGCCATCTGTGCCAGCAAATCGGTATGCCACCGATCACCTTTAGGCGAGTGTTTATCAATCTCGGTAGCAATCCGCTCGAAGATTCTTTCTATGCCGCTGTAGACCTCAGCGAGTTTTTTGGCAGTTAACTCTTCAAAAAATTTTCTGTGATGAGGCGTGGCTACTTCAATTTCTTCCAAAAGTTCTATGATGCTTCCGATAGTCCGGTCTATTTTTGTACGTTCATCAGCGATACGTTGAATAAGTTCGTCGCGATTCACTCTGTAAGTTTCTCCCTTTTCTCGGTCCAATGCGTTCACCAGTGTGAGAGCGTCCGTTCCTGTTTTATCAATAGGGATAGCTTGGTTTAGAATCCGCTCACGGAACAAACTGTCAACGGATTTAAAATTGATAATATCTATTTTAAATTCAGTATCCAAGCCTTTTGTCTCCCAGAGCGCGTCCAAGCATTCGTCGTATGAGATCCCCCAGACAAGGATATCAATATCTGAATTTTGTCTGAACCGTTTCGGTTCAGTGAGGGAGCCGAAGACAGCAACTTTCGTCGCGCCAAAGTCTCGATAAAGTACAATGGCAAGACGACGCGCCGTCTCCCACGCGCGTTGAACCAGTTCTTTATCAACCCGACGGTTTTCCCATTGGCGTTTGAGGTTCTCTCGGCATTCCGCGAGTTCTAATGGCGACATTTCGCCTGTGGTAGTTGTACGTCCCATGTTTCAACCTCTGTATTATCTGGTTTGATGTTGGCGCGGTTGAAAACCGCACCTACATTTACCAGAATCGGCTATTTATGGCTGGATGGATCCGGCGTAAACGTCATTCAGCGCATCTTCGGGAAGCGGTTCTGGACTGTTCTTAGCAAATTCGAGTGCCACTTCGAGTTCGTTTGCGAGTGCTTCTTCGAGTGCTGTGAGTTCGTCTTCACTCACACCCACTTCTTCAGTGAGGACTTCAGCGAGTCGGCGGATCGGATCGCGGAGGCGTTCCTGCTCTTGCACTTCTTCACGGTCGCGATAGGAAGTCCCCGGGTCCCCGATGTGATGTCCTCTGAATCTGTAAGTATCACAGTTGAGAAGCGTCGGTCCACCGCCTTCGCGGGCACGGGTGACGGCTTCGTCTGCAGCAGCGAATACCTTTAGCACATCGTTCCCATCAACGGTAACACCCGGTATATCGTAAGATGGCGCACGGACGGCAATATCCTCTACGCGTTGATGCTCGCTTTGCGGTGTTCCCATACCGAATCGGTTGTTTTCACACACGAAAACGACGGGTAGTTCCCACACAGCGGCGAGATTCAAGGTCTCATGGAATACGCCTTGGTTCGTCGCACCGTCACCGAAGAAGGACACGGCGACCTGCTGCGTACCGCGGAGTTTCGCAGAGAGTGCGGCACCCGCCGCGAGCGGAATCCCCGCACCGACAACACCGTTCGCACCCAGAATCCCTGTCTCTTTATCAGCGATGTGCATCGAGCCGCCTTTACCTTTACAATAGCCGGTCGTACGCGCGAATAACTCCGCCATCATCCGATCGCGTTTGCCACCTTTGGCAATCAGGTGACCGTGCCCGCGATGTGTACTCGTGATATAGTCCTCATCTTGCAAGTGGACACAAACACCTACGGCTGTGGCTTCTTCACCAATATAGAGGTGTAAGAAACCGGGGAGTTGACCGCTCTGATATAGCGTTCCAGCGGCTTCTTCAAATTGACGGATCTCTACCATTTTACGATACATATAGAGCATCTGATCTTTACTCGGTTTTGACATAATTCCTTCCCTATTTTCTGTTTCGGCAGAAATAATAATGTTTACCAGTACTATAGACTTCAGCTGACTTCTCCCACCCCTGAAGCAGTGGGGTTCTTATGATTTTCATAATCTGATTTACGTTCTTGTAGAACGCTTACTTGATATGAGCCCCGCGTGCGGCGACCACGAATCAAGTCTACGAAGATGCGGGTGAAACCTAACACCCTCGGGGATCGCCAGATTCCCAACTATGATAACAGGGTCTCCTGACCCTGATGCTTTATGTTTGCGAAATATATTAGACGCACCAACGGCATCTCGGTGACCTTCCCAACCGCACTTAGAACACTTATACGTTCTACCCAACGGTTTCTTACGATGTCTACAACGCGGACACTCTTGAGATGTATATGCTTCATTCTCTTTAGTAACTTCTATACCGATTGCTTCCGCTTTGTAAGTCGTCATGTGTTCTGCTATAGAAAATGGCCACTGATGAATCTTCTGATTAGACTTTTTACTATACTTCGCTGATCGTCTGATATGTGCCACATCACCTATCACAATCGTCTGTACCCCACTTACTACACAGGTAGAGACATATCTTGAAGTAATCTTGTGTCGCATGTCTTTCAACTGATTACTTATCTTTAATAACACGCTACGCTTAGCAGATTTTAGTCGCTTCCATTTTCTGCTATAACGCTTCGTAAATGATAACGCACGATTGATTTCGGCTAAAAACTTGTTCCGATATTGGACGATGTGACGATGCATTCTGCCATTATAGAG
>JAAXHI010000570.1 GCA_012270875.1 Candidatus Poribacteria bacterium
GCAGCGTTTATCTCCGCAGGACCGAAAGCTGCTGGCTTCGCAGCATTCCTCCGAATTTTCATGGAAGCCTTACCAAATCTACAAGTTGAATGGAGCGGTGTTCTTATCCTATTGGCGATGTTGACAATGACCGTTGGGAATATCATCGCGATTTCACAAACGAACATCAAACGGATGCTGGCGTATTCGAGTATTGCGCACGCTGGCTATGTGCTGATAGGTTTGGCAGCAGCAAATAATGACGGAATTTCCAGTGCAATGCTCTACCTCCTGATTTACTGCGTGATGAACATCGGTGCGTTCGGTGCGGTTATCTTGGCAAAAACAGAAGATGGCGAGAGTCTAATGATTTCTGATTACGCAGGACTTGGAACTCGAAAACCGTTACTTGCCATGTTTATGACGGTTATGCTTTTGTCGCTTGCGGGTTTTCCACCGACTGCTGGGTTTGTTGGGAAATTCTATCTTTTCAAAGCGGCGATCGGGTCAGAACTCTATCTGCTCGTCATTGTCGGTGCCATCAACACTGCGATATCAGCGTTCTACTACCTGCGTGTCGTCGTAACGATGTATATGCGTGAGCCAGAGGAAGAGTTGGAGATCAGTCCTTATGCTTCAACCTTAGTTGTCGGCTTAATTCTCGCGGTAATTGGTGTCTTGCTTATCGGTATTCTGCCATCGCTCATGCTCACACCCGCACAGAATTCAGTTTTTTAATGGCTTTCAGCCGTCAGCGGTCAGCAGTTAGAACTTTAGAAAACACAAATCCCTCTCTTTCACTAACGAGGTTTGACGAAGTTTCAGTATTTATACGACTTGTACTAATTATTTAACTTTACTTTACTATGGTAACCCAAGTTGTCACCTTGTAGCATAGGAAACCGTTAGCCTGTGTCTCTTCGTGCCGAAAATGGTAGGAAACACGCCAAATTTTTCGCAAAAATGACCGATTTTCACTGAAAAACGGTGTTTGTGCGTCTAAAATCACATAGGTAGCAAGTTAGGTTATGGTATATTTTTTGGATTTACGATAAAAAAGAGGAGGGTTTTCGTCTAAATAATGATACTGGGTTCGGTCTGCCCGATTCTAAGAATCTCAAAGACATCTCCATTGACACGGAATCTCGCAAATAAGGCGACGGTTAAGTTGACCATCTCCAGGCTTTTCGAGACGATAATCGACTTACGTTTGAAACGTCCGAACCAATGTCGCATGCGGCAATTGTTGCGTTCAATAGCGTGTGTCTCTGCTTTGGTCTGAACCAACTTTTCTTGTGGTATCACAGAGGCATGCGCCTGATAGTCATCGGTATAATAGACTTTGACATTCCATTTTTCTAAGCGTCGGATGAGTTTTTCGAGGGTGGCTTTACCCCGATCACCACACTCCCATGCGATGAGTTCTCCGGTATCACGACACAAAACTTTCCAAATCCAGAGTTTGTTTTTTTTTTAGATAGTGCCACATCTCATCAAGTTCAAGCACGACAGCATCGGTTTCGAGGGGTTCGGGGGATTTTGCGTGTTCGCCTGCGAAGTTTCGTATCCATTCAAGGATGGTAGCGGGGGATGCTTTCAGCATTTTTGCGATGGCGTTCATGGAAAGTCCATGGCAATAGAGAAAGACGGCGAGTGCTTTCTCTGCGAGGGGTCTACCTCGGTATATGTGGTTTTCTGTCCTTTGGTAATGGCAGTCTTTGCACTTATAGCGTTGTTTTTTCTTGATGCGTCCATTTTTGACGAAGTGTGAGTGTTGACATCTTGGGCAGTTCATAGGAAGTTCCGTCCTTGTCGGGTGTGTATGGATTTCTGCTAAGGATACCGTATGAGTCTTTGTGCGTCAAGAAAAAAATGAGACTCATTTTTTCTTGACGCTTTTTCAGATGCGTGTTATATTTTACAATAATTCAACGGAGATGTGATAAGAGCGGTATGAGGGACCTCTATATCATCAATTTACCGAAAACCCTCAAAAAGAGACGCTTACATGAAAACTAAGTTATATTTCATACTTTTAACCTTTATTTCGTGTTCAATTATATATCTACCGACTACTTCTGCGCAATATGAGTCGGACACACAACTCAGTTTACCCGAGGGTGCCAAAGCCCGCCTCGGTAAAGGCAGTATAGTAGAAATAGCATATTCACCTGATAGTTCGTTGCTTGCTGTGGCAAGTACCATCGGTACGTGGTTATATGATGCAAGAACGTTTGAAACCGTTGCCCTGCTTACGGACCATACGGACGGTGCCGGTAGTGTATCGTTCAGTCGGGATGGGGAGACTCTCGCAACTGCTGCGAGTGAAGATGACACGGTTCGGTTATGGGACGTTGCGACTGGAACCCTGAAACACACCCTCACAGGACATAGCCCCTTTGTCCGTAGTGTATCATTCAGTCCGGATGGGGAGACCCTCGCAACTGGGGGTGACGACACGGTTTGGTTATGGGATGCCGCCACTGGAACCCTGAAACATACACTACATACGGGCGGTGCCGGTAGTGTATCGTTCAGTCCGGATGGGGAGACCCTCGCAACTGGGAGTTTGGACAGCACGGTTCGGTTATGGGACGTTGCGACTGGAACCCTGAAACACACCCTCACAAGACATACGCGCGCGGTCTTAAGTGTATCATTCAGTTTGGATGGGGAGACCCTCGCAACTGGGAGTTCGGACGACACGGTTCGGTTATGGGACGTTGCGACTGGAACCCTGAAACACACATTAGAACATACGGGCGGTGCTGATAGTGTATTGTTCAGTCTGGATGGGGAGACCCTCGCAACTGGGGGCGACGACACGGTTCGGTTATGGGACGTTGCGACTGGAACCCTGAAACACACCCTCACAGGACATAGCCCCTTTGTCCGTAGTGTATCATTCAGTCCGGATGGGGAGACCCTCGCAACTGGGGGTGACGACACGGTTTGGTTATGGGATGCCGCCACTGGAACCCTGAAACATACACTACATACGGGCGGTGCCGGTAGTGTATCGTTCAGTCCGGATGGGGAGACCCTCGCAACTGGTGGGCCTTGGGGAGGCACGGTTTGGTTATGGGATGCCGCCACTGGGACCCTGAAACATACCCTAGAACATATGGGCTCGATCCGTAGTGTATCATTCAGTCCGGATGGAGAGACCCTCGCAACTGGGTGTTGGGGCGACACGGTTCGGTTATGGAACGTTGCAACTGGGACTCTGAAACACACACTTGGACCCACGCGCGAGGTCTTAAGTGTATCGTTCAATCCGGATGGAACCACCCTTGCCAGTGGGGGTAGAGGCAATATGGTGCGTTTATGGGATGTCGCGTCTGCTACCGAGACCGCAACCCTCAGAGGGCATACAGCCTGGGTCCGTAGTGTATCGTTCAGTCTGGATGGGACCACCCTTGCAAGTGGGAGTGAGGATGGCACAGTTTTACTATGGGACCTCGTCCCAGCAGCACCCCCGCGTCTCGCAGCTGATGTCAACGGTGATGGTACCGTCAACATTCAAGACCTCGTCGCTGTAGCAGCAGCTTTCGGAGAAACAGGAAATACACCTGCCGATGTCAACGGTGATGGCACCGTCAACATTCAAGACCTCGTCGCTGTAGCGGCAGCTTTCGGGGAAACGGCTGACAGCGCACCGTCTGCAGTCAATCTCTCCGCAGAGACCGTGCGACAGTGGCTGACCCAAGCACAGCAATTCAATCTCACAGACGCTACTTCACAACGCGGCATCCGTCTCCTTGAACAACTTTTGTTAGCGTTGACCCCGAAAGAGACTGCACTCTTAGCGAACTACCCCAACCCCTTCAACCCGGAAACGTGGATCCCATATCAGTTGGCAAAACCTGCAGAAGTCACACTTCGCATCCATGCGATAGATGGGAGTTTAGTCCGCATGTTATCATTAGGGCATAAGACAATCGGTCTATATCAAAACCGCGACCGTGCGGCGCATTGGGACGGCAGAAACGAACTTGGTGAACCCGTCGCAAGCGGCGTGTATTTCTACACGCTCACAGCAGGGGACTTCTCTGCTACGCGAAAGATGTTGATACGAAAGTAACCCGCATCACAGCCTATCCGGGAGGACAATTTTGGGAAATGCCAATCAATTATTTATCAAACTTACGTTAATCAACTACCTGTTTCTCAACAACGGAGAGAAACGAGCAAGGACGATAATTTAAAAAATGTCAGATGTTAGATTAGGCTTTATCGGTACAGGTGGTAACATGAACCGCCACCTACGTGAATTAACTGAGATCGGCGGCTCAACATTCGTCGCCTTTTGTGATATTGTCGTTGAAAAAGCGGAGCGGGCTGTCGAACAGTACGGCGGTAAAGCCTACGCAGACTATAATGCGATGCTCGCAAACGAAGAATTGGATGCCATCTATATCTCAATCCCGCCATTTGCGCACGGCGCGCCTGAACGTGCTGTTATTGACGCTGGATTGGCGATGTTTGTGGAGAAACCTGTCCACATGGACGCCGATGACGCAAAGGAAATCGCAGCGGAGATAGAAGATAAAGGTATTATCACTGCGACTGGATATCAAGAACGTTATCTTGACATCATCGACAAAGCGCAGGAACTCCTCGCTTCCCGACGCGTCGGATTCTTCATGGGCTACTGGATGGGCGGCATGCCCGGTGGATGGTGGCGCGAGAAGGCGAAATCCGGTGGGCAGCTTATGGAGCAGACGACACACGAATTTGATATGGCGAGATACCTCTTCGGTGAAGTCAAAACCGTTTATGCCGTTGCGCGCTATGACCTGATTCCTGATACCGATTACGATATTGAGGAAGCGTCTGCGGTCTCTTTACAATTTGAGAGCGGTGTTTTCGGTATCATGTTCTCCGCTTGCTTCACAACGAATGGGATGAGTCGTTCTGGGTTAGATATTTTTTGCGAGGACGGTTCGCTTGAATACCATCTCCGTCGTGCGCTTGTGCTCTCTACCGCCGATGAGAAAACCACGTGGAACCCGCAGAACAATTGCACAATTGATATGGATAGCACCTTTATTGAGGCTGTTCGTACTGGAGACGGCAGCGCAATCCGATCCCCCTACGCCGATGCCGCGAAAACCGCTATTTTGTCCATCGCCGCCAACGAATCTCTGGAAACAGGATTACCTGTCCACCTAACATAGCACTTACGCAACCCCTTGCAGGCGGGGTTTGTAACCCCGCCATTAAGAACAAACCTCACATTCCGATAAAAACAGCCTTCCTAACATATATCGTTAATCAAGGACACTCAATTTTAGTAAGAAAATTTTACCACATCATACCCTTCTTTAAACCGACAACCGATAACTGATAACTATTATGGAACAGCAAATTAACCTCCCCATCACCGGCATGCATTGCGAAAGCTGCACAAGTACCATCACCCGAAACCTCAAAAAGATGGATGGTGTCCTTGCTACAGAAGTTAGCCTTGCCACCGAATATGCTTCCATTACCTTTGATGCATCCACGCTCAGCGAGGAAACCATTGTCGATAAGATCCGAGATCTCGGCTTTGATGTCGTCGATGAAGACGAAGAAGCTGAGGCTCGCGCGGCGGAATCCCGACGGCAAAAGATGCAATTCATTGTTGGGGTCATCTTCACGCTCCCGCTTTTCCTCATCAGCATGGGTAGAGATATGAACCTGTTGGGAGAGTGGGCATTGGCACATTGGGTTAACTATCTGATGTTTGGTTTAGCACTCCCCGTGCAAGGGTATGTCGCTTGGGACTATTACATCGGCGGCTTTAAGGCACTGCGTAACGGATCCGCTAATATGGATGTACTTGTCGCAATGGGTTCATCTGTGGCGTTTTTCTATAGCCTCGTTGTAACGATTGCACTAACAGCAGGCGAGGGGGATCGCTTCGGCGCGCATGTCTATTTTGAGACAGCCGCGGTTATCGTCACATTGATTAAGTTAGGGAAACTGATTGAAGCGCGTGCCAAAGGTAAGATAAGCGCAGCTCTCAAAAAACTCCCTCAACTTTCTCCCACAACAGCGTGCCGCTTAAAAGATGGCGAAGAACGGAACATCCCGATTGAACAGGTCGGTGTAGGAGATGTCCTGATTGTACGTCCCGGCGAAAGTATTCCTGTTGATGGCGTGGTACGCAGCGGCGAAAGTGCCATTGATGAAAGCGTCTTCACCGGAGAAAGTCTACCCGTAGATAAAACACCGGGTGACCCTGTAACCGCAGCAACGATGAACCAGAGCGGAATGCTTACTATTGAAGCCACACATGTCGGTGCCGAAACGGCACTTTCCCGTCTTGTCCAATTGGTATACACGACACAACAGAGCAAACCCCCTATTCAACGCGCTGCCGATGCAGTCACAAATGTGTTCGTACCTATTGTCTCTGGAATTGCGGTTGTGACGTTTCTCGTGTGGTGGTTCCTCCTCGGAGAAGGGTTCACCCCGGCGATGCTCCGTCTCGTCGCAATCCTCGTCACAGCCTGCCCGTGTGCATTGGGACTCGCCACGCCGACAGCCGTTATGATGGGAACGGGTATCGGTGCACAGCGCGGTATCCTCTTCCGAAACGGTGAAGCACTCGAACGCGCAGGTGCCTTAACCACAATCGTCCTCGATAAAACAGGCACCCTGACGGAAGGCAAACTCACGCTTACAGATATCCTCACGGACGAAGACGCATCAGAAATTTTACAACTATCTGCCGCTGCGGAGCGTGGCAGTGAACACCCCATCGGAAAAGCTGTTGTCCAAGCCGCTCAGGAACGTGGACTGGACATCGCTACACCGAGTCAGTTTAAGGCTGTTACCGGGCACGGTATCACCGCACAGGTCGGTGAAAAAAGTGTCATCATAGGGAATTTATCCTTCATTCAACAACACGTGATTCCAACAAGAAGATTTGAAGAAGAAGCAGAACGTCTACAGACCGAGGCGAAAACCGTCCTGTGGGTCGCTGTTGATGATCAGGTTCTCGGACTTCTGGCGGTCGCGGATACGTTGAAACCGGAAGCGCAAGCTGCAGTCGAGGAACTCCACGAACTTGGATGTACTGTAACAATGATGACAGGGGATAATCGCGTTACGGCGGATGCGATCGCCAAGGCTTCGCGGATTAGCGATGTTATGGCAGAACTCAAACCCGAAGATAAAGCGGCAGCCGTTAAGAAGCTGCAGACGGAAAATAGTGGACTCGTCGCGATGGTCGGCGACGGCATTAACGATACCCCCGCATTGGCACAAGCCGACATCGGTATCTCACTCGGCACAGGCACCGATATCGCCAGAGAAACGGCACACGTGACGCTCATGCACAGCGACCTGCGTGGACTCCCCGATGCAATTCGGCTCAGCCGTTCGACGATGCGGACGATTAAACAGAACCTATTCTGGGCGTTTTTCTATAATGTCCTGTTAATTCCCGTCGCCGCGGGTGCTTTATATCCGTTTTCGTTTGTGCCATCAATGTTTCGCGAGTTACACCCAATGCTTGCAGCGTTCGCGATGGCGTTTAGCAGTGTATCCGTTGTGCTAAATAGTTTACGGCTGCAATGGCAGAAAAAAACAGATATTTTACAGAAAATCGGAACAGATGCGTAAAAAACTTTTTGATACACGACAATTTTTGTGATACAATTGTTCCATAACTTAATACAACTACAGATACTTACGAAAACCTCAAACGGAAGTTCCGAGAGTGATGTGACGATCTACTGCTGCCAATACCTGTTCCACCGTAATCCCAGCGATCACTTCACAACTACCAGCACCACATCCGCCCGGATTTCTTCCGGGATGACACGGGTTGCAGCCCAAATCTATCCCACTCCGCACAATTGTGTGCGTCTCACCATAAGGACCGCTCCGAATGTGGCTCGTTGAACCGAAAAGCGCAACGACTGGTGTATCCACTGCTGACGCAATATGCATCGGTCCTGTATCATTCCCAATATAGACATCGCAGGTGGAGATTAACGCCGCGAGATGCCGTAGATTTTCCGTTTCGACGAGAATTGACGGAACATCCATTAATCCTGAAACCTGCTTTTGGAGTCCTCGTTCGTTCGGACCGGCGAAGAGTAAAATCGACACCTTTTGTTCTTTGCACAGGACACTCGCGAGGTGCGCGTAGTTCTCCGCATCCCACAACTTGTATTCCCAATTTCCGCCCGGATGGATACCGATCAATAACTGTTCTGATGTCCAACCCGCTTCGGAAAGAAAACGATTCACTGTGTTGTGTTCCGCTTTCGTTAACTGTAAGTGTGGACGTGCGTCTGTTGTGTCAACGCCGTGCTGCTGAAGCACTTCCAAATACCGAGTTACAGCATGGCGATTGCTATCGCCTCGAACCATACCCCAATGTTCCGCCCCGATACATCGTGCTGTGAGGCTATCCCGTAGGTTCACAACGAGATCAAATTTGTCATCTCGTAAGGTTTTTATGAGACGCAGTCGTCCCTTCCAACCGACGTGTTCGCCTCGATTATCATAAACAAGGGTCGTATCAATATTGGGTTCGGTAGCGAGGAGATCAAACGCACGCGGTCCGACGAGGAAGGTTATGTGCACATCTGGAAAGTGTCTTCGCAGGGGTTGGATAACTGAAGTAGACAGGACTGCATCACCGATAAAAGAGAAACTAAAGACGAGAATTTTCTTCAACATTTTTTACCAAAGGTTTTTTAATCAGGACTTACGCAAATTGAATAAATAGAAGAAACAACATTGAAGTAGAGAGGGTTTAACGCTTCTCGTCTTTTAACCACGCATCCATGCTTCCCGCCTTGCGTTTTCACAGAACCTGTGAACGCTCTCTATGCTACCAAAAGGGATACTATGGACTTTTAGAACGGTGTGTATTTCCTCAAGTATTTCAGAAACAGCGTTGTTTTGAAAAAGGTTCTCAAGTGTTTCGCGATCTTTTTGTATTACCTCCCACCATTCATAAAGGCTGTAAAGATACTGCACGTCACTGAGTGGATCCCGTCCCTGCATGTCCATCGCATCCATACTGATACCTATAGAGTCAAAAGTTGTTAGGGCCATCATTTCTTGCAGGGTTAAGTCAAGTTCTACTTCGGCGATCTCACACCAGCTCAGTCCGTCGAACGCCTCATCGTCAGCAACGCCGGGGATCTCACGCTCCAAAAACTCCCACGCAACAGCAGTTGCTTTTTCCTCAAGTCTTTCTAAATCTTCAATAAAGCCTTCTCTGTCGTGCATTGGAATGTCAAACAAGTTTAGCATTTTTCCACCTCCTTAAAAAGATTCAATCAGGTCAACAGCTGCAGTCAACCCATCTTTCGCTTCTATCTGTTTTCCCAAGACTTGTGCCTGCGTGGTCATCTCTGGAGTCGCTAAGACTTGTTGAATCCGTTTCGCCAAGCGGTCGGCGGTAAGGTTCCGTCGGCGCAAATGCTTAGGAGCAACCCCTAAATCGGATAAGCGTTTTCCCCAATAGGGTTGATCAGCGTGGTGCGCTACAACGATAGACGGGACTTTCGCACGACACACCGAAGCCGTGGTCCCAGCGCCACCGTGATGCACAACGCAACACCCTTTCGGAAACAGCCACTGATGTGGTACATATTCTGTGCAATAGATGTCCGACAATGTTTCTGGCGTGCCGAGTTGTCCCCATCCCGCTTGGATGATCGCACGTTGGTTCGCCTTTCTAACAGCCTCAATCAGGATTTCTGTTGTCTCACGTCCATTTGAGCCGCCCATAGAGCCAAACGTGATGATAACAGGCGGTGGGCCCTCCGCTAAAAAATTGACAAGTTCCGTTGGTGGCACATAAGAAGGCGACGCAAGATGCCATACACCTGTGAATTTGTGGTTTGGTGGGAAATCAGCAGGTGGACACAGCACGGGGGATGCAGCGATGAGGTTCAGATGCGGCGAGTACATTCCGTCTAATGCCACCGTCTGCCTCGGTTCTCCACCGATTGACGCGATAAATTGATTAAAGAGTACATCTATACTCGAAGCAAGCCGGAGTTGCACCAATTTCCACACAATAGCGTTGGATATGCGTCCCCAATCGGGGAACGGATAGGGCGCGAAATCTAAACATTTGATGAAACCCGGACAATACGTCACGGTGAGCCACGGAATCCCGTTACGAATCGCAGCCTCCTGTCCGGGAATATCAACTGAATGGCAGATCGCTATATCAAACCCTTCCATTGCCGTCAAGCAATCCTGATACCACTTCCCACCACGACGCACAATGCCTTCTTCTACGATCAGTCGTAGCATCGCTGTCGGGTCACGCTTCGGGATAATAGCATCCATCGCCGCGTGAAATTCTGACAAATCAAAGATGACCCCTATCTCATAGTATTCCGCGCCAATCTCAAGAATCTTATCCTTATAGAGCACTGGTGAACATACACGTACCTGATGTCCACGTTCCAACAAACGTTCCGATAGTGCCAAAACCGGATAGACATCTCCCGTTGATCCCCAGCAGACGACAACAATTTTCATTTTTCGCTCGCCTCTACGGTTAGCGTCGTTGCATCCCAAACGGGTTCAACAGGAAGTTTTTTCGTGCATTCCCAACCGATTTTACATTTATGTGCGCTACATGGCCAGCACGGCATGTCTCTTCGCACGATAGTGGCATTTTCGCTCAGCGGATGCCACGCCACATGGTCAGTGGGACCAAAGATGGCGACCGTCGGTACATCCAATGCCGCAGCGAGATGCATCGGACCAGAATCATTGCAAACGACCAAGTCGCAACAGGATAGCATCGCACCCAATTCACGAATCGTCGCTGGGGCATGAATAATAGCATCAGACTGCATCGCTTGTTGAATATTACGGGTCAATCCTGCCTCTTCGGGACCGTGTAAGAGAAGGATTGTGGCGTTATACTGTTGCACCAATCTGTCAACAAGTTCAGCGTACCGCTTTTCGGGCCAGCGTTTGTCAAATGAACTTCCACCTGGATGGATACCGATGAGAAACCCATCGTCCTCGATACCCCACGATGTCCGTTGCCCTTTGGCAGTAGCGATCTCGTCTGGCAACAAATGGTAGACCAATTGCCGTCTGCCTTCCCCTTTACAGATTAATCGGACGAGTTCCAAGTTCCTGTCAACTTCATGGGTTTCACCTTTTCGGTATCTACCGCGCCACGCGTGTGTGAGAAAAGATCTAAAGCGTTTCTGATAACGTCCTAAGCGGTAAGGCGCGCCGGAGAGAAAAGCCACAAGATGCGACCACATCGCTGTCTGCATGGCGACGACAAGCTGAAACCGCTCACGCCGTAACTCGCGGTAAAATTGGAGGCGTGCTGAGATACTACGGTGCTTTCCGTTTCGGTCAAAGACCAAAACCCAATCAACATCTGGATTACCAATTAACACAGAAGCATTGAGTGGACGTGCCAGTACAGTGAGTTCCGCTGATGCGTAGTTCTCACGTAACAGTGAAATCGCTGGTGTCGAATTCAGCAAGTCACCAATGCCATCAACGCGGATGACGAGTATCTTATTGATGTCAGGAAGCAGATCGGCATTTTTTAAGACACGAGGCATCATATCTTTTCCTTGCCTGTGAAGTTAAAGTTATGTTTATTATACCACAAAGCAAAGAAGTAGGCAATCTCGAAGCTGCGCATTCTATTCACTACTCACCATATAGCGTTGCGTCAATACCAACCGATATGGTATACTATAAATATGCAGCACAAAGCACAACCTACGACTGAGAGCAACCAAAAACCCTCAACACTCCGTTTCTTTTTTGGGACGCTCGTTTTCGGTTCAATCCTTATTATCCTCACCTGTTATTGGATTATCTCCGCAGAAAACCGTGTCGTCTGGGAACTCACCGATTTCTCTATTTTTCCCACCGTCCTTTTCACATTCTTTTTCCTGGCACTCATAACCCCATTTCTCAAAAAGGTTCTCAAAGGTTTTGCGCCGACATCGCGTGAACTCGCGCTGACTTATGTGATGGTATCCGTAGCGACTGCGCTCGCAGGACACGACATCGTTCGACAATTAGTGCCGATGATTGCCAATGCGGGGTGGTTCGCAACCCCCGAAAATGAGTGGGCAGACCTCTTTTTCCGATTCATGCCGACATGGCTAACGATTACCGACCGCGGTATTCTACAAGGTTATTTTGAGGGAGATGATACGTTTTGGCAGCAGCAATACATGGAGGCGTGGCTGTGGCCGATTGTCGCGTGGAGCGGACTGGTAGTGGTTATTCTCTTTATGATGCTTTGTGTCAACATTATCATCAGGAGACAGTGGATTGACCATGAGAAATTGAGTTATCCCTTAACGACGCTGCCTGTTGAACTGCTTGGGAATACATCCGCACTCTTTCGGAACAAACTCATCTGGCTCGGTTTCGGCATCGCATTCGGATTAGAAATTCTGGCAGGATTAAACTACCTTTTTCCTGTGATACCGTCCCTCAAAATCAAATATCAACTCTATTTTTCTGACCGGCCGTGGAACGCTATCGGACGTTTGCCGATCTATGTCTATCCGTTTGCGATAGGGTTTGGATACCTCATGCCGTTGGATTTGTCGTTATCTTTGTGGTTTTTCTATCTTTTTTGGGGCGCGCAGCGCGTCTTTTTCAGCGCGACAGGCTGGACGACGGCTATCGGTCTACAGACGGAGCAACGCGGTGGCGCGTGGCTCGGCATCGGGACACTCGCACTCATCACAAGTCGGCGACACGTTTGGGAGATACTGCGTGGTGTCTTCTCCTTTAGATCGAAAGATGGTTTATATCGGCTCGCGGTTTTCGGATTAATCATTGGTATGGTATGCGTGTTGGTATTCTGGTATTTTGCCGGATTATCGCCGTGGGTCGCGCTCGGCTATTTCGGAATCTATCTGGTGTTATGTATCGGCATGACACGCATGCGAGCAGAACTCGGACCGCCAACCCATGAATTACACAATATGCACCCGGACAGGATTATGTTACTGTTTGCGGGGAGTCGTCCGTTAGGCACGCAAAGCCTAACCAACACAACGCTATTGTCGTGGCTTGCGTATGGATACCGATGCCACCCGATGCCGCATCAGCTGGAGGCGTTCAAGATCGGTAGGCAGTTCCGTTTGCATGAGAATCGGTTGGTTGTGGCACTGATTGTCGCATCAATTGTCGGGACACTCATTTCGATTGTTGGACACGTGGCACTCTACTACGAATATAGATTTGCACGGTGGGGGATTGGTGAATTTAACCGCTTGCAAAGTTGGATTATAACACCACGAACCCCGAATATAGCCGCTGTCCAGCATATTGGATTTGGGTTCCTCTTCACCGGTGTACTGACGTTTCTGAAACGCCAGTTTTTGTGGTGGCCGTTCTATCCTGTCGGCTATGCTGTCGGTAACGGTTGGGCGATCGGTTGGATGTGGTTCTCAATCTTTTTGGGTTGGCTCTTTAAGCAGGTACTCTTCGCAGGCGGTGGGGTGCGAGCCTATCGTAAAGCGTTACCACTATTCTTAGGTTTCGTATTCGGTCAGTTTCTTGCAGGAAGTTTCTGGAGTTTATTAGGCGTGATCTTGAATATGAATATGTACACCCTTTTTCCATAAAACAGACACTTGAGCCAGAAAAAAAATGAATTAGAAATCTCTGAGGGCTTCTTCTTCGGATTCAAAAACACCGATGCTTTGGGTCAACCCGATCGTATTGAAAATGTTACGGACCTGGGTAGATGGGTGTGCGACTCGTAAAACCTGTCCCTTTTCTCGCATCTTCCAAAGTAATCTGATGATCTCTCCGAAACCACTACTTGTGATGAAACTCCGTCGTTCAAAGTTAAGCAAAACTTTTTCTGCGTCTTGAACCTCCACATCCGCGTAAGCGTCGCTTAAGATAGGCTCGGATGCATCAGTAAGATAACCCGTAATGTCAAATATAGCGATCTTTCCTTCGTGTCGAACAGAAATTTGAGAATTTGCTCTCACAATCCCCTCCTATAAGAATAAGTCCTGAATTTGTCAGCTACTAACTACGTTGTTAGTAGCAATATAAGTTATTAACTTTCAGTAAAAATTCGTTGGATCGGTGTATGTTCTGGTTGTGCATGGATTAGGGTGCCATCGTCAAGATGGAGCCACGTCTCAAATTGCCGCTTGCCTTCCTCTAACTGAATAACGCGCGCACCGCGCGGAAAACCTTCTCTACCGTATGTATTGTACCCCGTGGCGCGACCATAGCAGAGACGGATCCCGTGCAAATCACCCCAGAAATCGTTGATATGCTCGTGCCCCACAAAAGTCCCCATGACATCACCGGCTTCATGCATCGCAGCGAAAAATCCTGTATTCACCTGAGGCGCGCATACATTCTCATATTTCACACCATAACAGGTATGAAAATCCCACACCTCGTCATATTCCGGAATCGGGATGTGGAAAAAGGCAAGTGCTGGCAGTGGGTGTCCTACTTCAGCGGTGAACCTTCTCGATTCTTGCAGATACCATGCAATTTGATCCCGTCTAATCCAATCATAGCCGCCAATATCTGTTGGCGCGTAACTCCCCGAATCAATAAAATAAAGCAGCGCAGCGGATGCATTCTCTTCAGAATACTCAATAGGTAAAATGTAATTCCCGACACCGGATATTTCTTCGGGGCCTGGTTCTGAAAGCGACAACTCGCTACTTTGCATAACCGCCATCAATTCGTGGCGATCTGCGGTGCCTTCGTCGTCATGGTTGCCGAAAACCGCAGCCCACGGAATTCCGCAATCCTCTACAATTTTAACGACCTCTCGAAGGGAATCAGCGGCATCATCGCAACCGCCACCAGACAAAATATCGCCTGTTAACACAATTAAATCCGGACATTCCGCTTTGGCAACTCGCGTCATTAAAGCTGCCGATTGCTGGTCGGGCGGTTCACCATTCTGCCAGTGGATGTCAGTAAATTGCACAATTTTGAAACGTTGGTCGCTACGAAATTTCAATGTGTTTTTCATATTATCGTTCTCCTGATGCATAATCGTAGCATAATTCCCAAATATTGCAAGTAAATTTGTGATTGCTATAAATCATTTAATACGGGATTACAGGCACTGAAGATCGCACTTACTCTGTTAGATACACCTATTGTTAAAAAGATAGTGAAAACGCTTTTTTCTCATGGCAGCTACACGTAATCAAGGCTGCAAAGAAGTCACTCAAAATTTGCATGGAATCCATATCATGCATTATATAGGCAAATTTCGTGCCAATCTTTCAAAAAACGTAACATTTGCGCCGAGGTCGTTGAAATTCCGAGTAGATTTTGTATACGAAATCACTCTGCACGTCCGAAACCACTAAATTCATCAACGAATGTGTCAGCATTCACGGTTTTCTGAAAAGCGTGTATCGTTAAAGAGATGAAAGTCTGCTCTCAGCGCAAATGTGCAAAAATTGCCTCACAAATCACAAAATTTGCATAGATATGGCAAAAATTGCTTTATCGCGTCTTCGCGTTTTCAGGACCCGTTTCTCCGTTTTCGCTGAAAAACTGAAAATGGAATGCCTCTGTTTGGATTGGTCTTGCTATATTCAATTTTTCGTGGTAACATATATCCCATGCGAAATGACAGTTTATCGAATACTTACGACATTCATACGACTGTCCTCTCAAACGAGGCGGTAGCGGAGGCACATTATCTGTTACGTTGTGAGTGTGCCGAAATCGCTCAGCACGCACGTCCAGGGCAGTTCGTCCATGTGATGATTTCGCAAGATACGGGGATGCTGCTCCGCCGACCTTTCACAATCTATACAGTGGAAGGACGTGAGATCACAATGCTCTATCAAATCATTGGTGAGGGAACGAAACGGTTGTCGGAGCTGCCGAAAGACGCGCCCCTCCATGTCCTGGGACCACTCGGTAATACTTTCGATTTTACTGTAAAACCTGACCCCGCAATCCTTGTGGGCGGCGGTGCCGGAATTGCTTCGCTTATGTTACTGGCTGTGGCATTGCGTAAGAACGGTATACACACCTTGGGATTGGTGGGCGCGCAATATCGTGACCGACTCTTAAGTGTAGCAGATTTAGAATCTATCGGTATCACGGTGCATATAGCTACAGATGATGGAAGCGTTGGACATCACGGATATGTCACTGACATCCTCACAGATCTGCTTGAGAATACCGATTGGCAACGTCCAACGGTTTATGGATGCGGTCCACACGGGATGCTTTCTGCCGTCGCGAAGATAACAGATGGCTTTGAGGTGCCAACGCAAATTGCTATGGAAAATCGTATGGGGTGTGCCATGGGGGTCTGTCTCGGCTGTGTTTGTCCTGTTCGTATTGACACGAATATCATTGAATACCAACGTGTTTGCACTGAGGGACCGGTCTTTAATGCTACTGAAATTGTGTGGGACATTTAAGAAATGAT
>JAAXHI010000449.1 GCA_012270875.1 Candidatus Poribacteria bacterium
CCCCTTATCAGGGGGACTTTAAGGCAAAAATGATGATGACGCTTATCCGTCGAGAACTCCTTGACAACCTCATGACATTTCGATTTGCTGCAGCGGTTTTCATTATGTTGCTGCTTGTAGTGGCGAATACCGCCGTACTTATCAAAGATTATGAAAGGCGGTTGGATGTCTACAACACTGCTCTCAAGACGCATGATCAGACACTGCGGGAAAGGAAAACCTATTCGGCGGGAGTATTAGACCTCGCCCGTGCGCCGAATCCGTTGAGTATTTTCAATGTCGGGTTGGATAAACGGTTGGGAAACGAAATTTGGATATCTCACAGTTTTGTGCCGACGCTCTGGGATGGTAAAATGCACGGGACGAATTCACTTCTCAACCTCTTTTCTGCCATCGATATTGTGTTTATCTTTGAAGTGGTGCTGAGCCTCATGGCACTGATCTTCGCCTACGATGCTCTGGCAGGTGAACGCGAGCGCGGCACATTGCGTTTGGTCCTAACGCATCCGGTGAGTCGGGGTCAAATCCTATTTGCGAAATACATCAGTGCAATGTTATGTCTGCTGGTGCCGCTACTGATGAGTCTGCTCCTTGCTGTGATTTTGCTGACAACCTCTACCGTTATTTCTCTGAGCATTGGCGATTTTCTCCGTATCGGTGGAATTGTTTTCACTTCAATTGCGTATCTCTCGGTATTCTACTTCATCGGCATGTTAATCTCCGCAGCAACCCGCAGAACCGGCACCGCATTGATGCTTGCTATGTTTGTTTGGGGGTTTTGGGTGTTAGTGTATCCGAACGTGATTCTTGCCGCGATTGCCCCGCCACACGCCTCTGAAGCGCGTATGGTATCCGCTTTTGACGAAATTAAACAGATATGGGAGGAATTCGACAGAGAACGAGAGCATTTCCTTACGAATGATGCCGTTCCGGGGGAAGATCCACATTTTGGTATGAAAGGGGGATCCGGTTTCAACTATGACTACTTTTATAATAACCCTTCAATACTCGAGTATCACTACTTGGCTGGTTCAAACATTGAGCAGCTTAAAGAGGGTTCCGAACCTCAGGTGCCGCACGCTCAGAACTATTACCGCTTCCTCGGACAGCAGACCGTTGACACCGCCGGACAAGCATCGCTTATCCGAAGACCCGCACTCGAAACCGTCTTCTTTCAACCGGCACAAGTTGATCGAATCCTTTTGCGGTTCTCGCCTGTTGGGATGTACGATGCTGCGACACAAGCGTGGGCAGGAACAGACCTGCTTGGACTCAGAGATTTTTTCGAGGCGGCGCGAACGTACCGACGCACCTTGATCGACTATTACTACGATAACAAGCTATTTGGGTCTCGACAATGGTTTTCTGCAGACAAGGGCGCGGTGGACTGGAATAGTTTACCTCAGTTTTCTTTTCAGAGAAGCGGTGTCAGCGTAAATGCGGAGCGAGCGCTGCCGGATGTCTGTCTACTGTTGATAATCAACCTCGTTTTGTTCGTAGGAATATATCTGGTTTTCCAAAGGAGTGAAGTGTAGTGTAGCAGTCAGCCGTCAGGTCGCTACGCTTTCAGCAATCAGTTAAAAAACGTATGTAGCGATTGCTCGTATGCTTACTACTATAAACTGCTGATTAACGACTGCACTCACTCATATAGCACAACCGCTCTTTGCTGAAGGCTGATTGCTGAAAGCCGACAGCCATAAAAAAATGATTTGGCATATTGCGAAACGTGAACTCTATGATAATCTGAATAGCCTCCGATTTGCGCTGGCAACAGTGTTGCTTCTGGGTTTGATGCTAACCAATGCGGTTGTACATCTCAGGGAACACCCTGTACGGATGCAGAAATATCACGATGCCGTCACACAATCGCGAAGTCGCTTAAAATCTAAGACGGATTTATATGAGATTGCGCAATGGGGTCCTGGAAATCTCTACAAAAAGCCGTCTGCACTCCATTTCTGCGCGGAGGGCGGCGATAGCTTTTTGTCAGGTCGAGTCAATGGCAGCTTTGTCTCTTGGGTCACCGATGATTTAAGAGGTTTCTGGCAGCTGCTATATCGATCCGCGACGCTGAATTCAAGAAATATTCGTCCAGACACCATCAAAGTGGATTGGATATTTGTGATCGGGTACGTCTTGAGTCTCATTGCGATCCTGTTCACCTTCGATTCAATTTCCGGCGAGCGAGGGCAAGGTACATTACGTTTAACTTTGGCGAACCCAATTCCGCGTCACACCGTTCTGATCGGTAAATTTTTAGGGGCATTGGTAAGTATTAGCGGTCCGTTTACGCTTGCTGTATTGATAAATCTGTTGGTGATTTCTACATCCAACAATGTCCAACTCGGCACCGATGCCTGGAGTCGTTTAGGCATCATTTTTCTAATCGCGCTGCTGTACCTGTCTCTATTTCTTGCGTTGGGTTTGTTGGTGTCGTCGCGTGTCCAGCAAAACGCGGTGAGTCTTGTGATACTCTTATTGATGTGGGTTACTTTTGTCGTTTTTATGCCAAGTACACTCGCCTCCATTGCAAGCGGATTTTCAAACCCGATGACTGACGATGAACTCTATGAACGCCGGAAACAACTTCAGACTGAACTCAAGAATGAATACGAGGCTCGCTTACAAAACACAGATGTGTCTTCAGTGAAAAAAATCCAACTCGGCGGCGAGTATGTCACCAACGAAGCCGCACAGCGGGAACGTTTGAGCCATGAACATTTAGACCAGCAGCACGCCCAAATTCAACTGGCACGTTCTGTCACGCGTGTCTCACCGGTCGCGATTGTCCAGCACCTTCTTGAGGTCTTTGCTGGGACAGGATTTGAACGGCATCTACAATTTGTGGGGAATGTTCAAGATTATGCCCGCGAATACCGCGAATTCGTCACGGATATGGATAGGGCGGATCCTGACAGTCTCCATATTATTGGGGTTCGCGAAGGTATGTCAAAGAAACCGATCCGCCCCGAATCAATTCCGATATTTGAAGATACCCTGAACCTTAGTAAAGATTTCAACGTGGCGGCGATGGATCTATTGCTATTAACGCTGTTTGTCGTTGTTTTACTATCAGGCGCGTATCTGGCGTTTGTGCGCGTTGAGGTGTAGAATAGTTGTCAGTACGATTTTTTCTCTCACTGCGAGGCATGAAAAAATCTTTCAGTTGTCAGTTTTCAGTTAAGAGGTTTTTAAAGTTTTTAAGGTTTTCGCGTAGTATCGGGTTCGGTTGGGAATGCAGATCGCATTTGGGTGAGTACACCGCAAAACCGAACCTACCGGGCCTGGGCACCGCGCGTTGAGGCGTAGGATAAAATGCTTAAGACACTCATTCGCAGGGAACTGCTTGACAATTTAATGACGTTTCGCTTCGCAGCGGTGTTACTCATTACGTTGTTGCTCGTTGTTGCTAACACGGTTGTGCTTGTCCAAGATTACGAACAACGGTTAGGAAGTTATAACGGTGCTATCAGAACCCATTATCAGGAGCTACGGGCAGCAAAAACTTATTCTACGATGGCCATACTTGTGGATCGCGCCCCGAATCCCTTGAGTATCTTCAATGTAGGATTAGATAAACGTTTGGGAAACCTCGTCGGTATCTATCACGGGTTCATGCCGACGCTTTGGAATGCCCAAATGCACGGCACCGATAATCCGTTTATCGCCTTTTTTTCTTCTATTGATATTGTCTTTATCTTTGAGATGGTCCTCAGTCTGATGGGGTTGATATTCGCTTACGATGCGATTGCGGGAGAACGTGAACGCGGCACGCTGCGCCTCGTTCTCGCACAGCCTATCGGACGCGGGCAGATTTTGCTTGCGAAATATATCAGTGCAATGGCGTGTCTCTTGGTTCCCCTGATATTGAGTCTACTTTTTGCCTTACTATTGCTAACGCGTTCAATTCCGCTGTCAACTGCCGATTTTCTACGAATTGCCGGAATTGTGTTTGCTTCCTTCGCGTATCTATCGCTGTTCTACCTCATCGGGTTGCTGATTTCCGTAGCGACNNGCAACGGTTAATCCCGGAGGCGACATCCAAGCACGCACGAAGATTGTTGAAGATCAGATTCAACAGATTTTAGATGAATATGAAAGGGAACGTCAAAAGTTCCTTGAAAAGGAGGGGATCGCTGGCGAAACATCGGAGTTTAGTAAGGCATTGGGGCTGCATAGTTACGCCTTTGTAGATCCCGTAACCCTTATGTCCTACGTCGAAAATATAAGTCTTATTTCAGAAGTCCATCCAGAATTTGAGGCGTACGTCCCGAGTGCTAAGAGATACTATAGTTTCGTTGAACCCCTGTCCGCCCGAACGGTAGAAAAAACGTGGCACATTCGGAAGCAAGCACTTGATGAAATTTACGTTAAACAAGCCGAAACGGATAGGGTATTGTTAAAACTTTCACCCGTGGGTGTTTATGATTCAGCGACGCAAGCGTGGGCAGGCACGGATCTAAAAGGGGTCCGAGATTTTTTTGACGCAGCGCGACGGTATCGAAAAGCTGTGATTGACTATCTCTACGCGAAAGATGCGATGTCGTCAAGAGAGTGGTTTATCGCCGATAAAGGTGCAGTGGATTGGAGCACACTCCCGCAGTTCACTTTTCAGAGAAGCGATGTCGGAACAAATGCAAAACGGGCACTACCGGATTTGTTTCTACTGCTGATGTGTAACCTTGTGCTGTTCATGGCAATAGTGTTTATTTTTATCAAGAGTGAGGTGTAGAATGGCTGTCAGCCGTCAGCAGTCGGCTGTCAGCAGCCGGTATGTGGTATGTACGTCTCACTTGAATACTACAAGACTCTCTTGCTGATTGCTAATTGCTGATGGTCTCCGACAGCCCTAAAAAAATATGTGGCATATTGCAAAGCGTGAACTTTACGACAATTTGAATAGCCTCCGTTTCGCATTAGCGACGGTTCTGATCCTGGCATTGATGTTGACGAATGCGATTGTATATCTGCGCGAACACCCCGCGCGGGCACAAGCATATCACAACGCCGCTGCTAACGCTACAAAGACATTAGAAGCACGTAGCACCAGCTTATATCGCCTTGCAGCAGAAGGCCCCGGAGATTTACACAAAACACCTTCAGCCCTCCGTTTTTGTGCAGAAGGGGACGAAGCCTTTCTGCCTACACACGCCGGTGGCAGCAACTTCTTTCCCGGCATCGCCAATGTCAGACCTATCTGGCGGATGATATACCCACAAGATACACCCCACCTGTTTAACATTCGTCCCGATTTTACAACACTCGATTGGGCGTTCATCGTCGGCTATGTGCTGAGTTTTATTGCGCTTTTGTTCACTTTCGATTCGATTTCCGGCGAATTGGAACGCGGGACATTGCGGTTGACATTGGCAAACGCTATCCCGCGGCACACCGTGCTAATAGGGAAGTTTTTAGGCGCGTTCATCAGTATTAACATTCCGTTCGCGATTGCGGTGCTGATGAATCTGATCCTGATTTCTACCTCAGACGCAGTGCAGCTCGATACCGAGGCGTGGGGACGTTTAGGTATCTTGTACGGTATCGTTATCCTCTATACGTGTCTCTTTATCGCTTTGGGGCTGCTGATCTCCGCAGCGGTACGAGAGAGTGGTGTGAGTCTCGTCGTTCTGTTGTTAATCTGGGTAAGTTTTGTAGTGTTTATGCCGAACACATTGGCATCTATCGGCAGTCGAACGTCGGTCCCAATCGCGTACATGGAATTTTGGAGCCAGCGTATTCAACTCGGAAATGAGGCACGCGATGCATATCGGGATAAATCCGGAGATTCACAGACTCCGCCGCCAGTGCATGTACTCGGTGAATATGTCACCGCAGAGGCAGAAGAATGTGAACGCTTCAACGAAGCATACCTGAAGCAGCAGATTGAACAGGGGAAACGGGCGCGTGCAATAACCCGTATCTCACCGACAGCGATTATGCAACGTCTCTTTGAATCTTTTGCGGGAACGGGTTTTGAACGGCATTTGCAATTTATTGAGAACGTGCAGCGTTATGCCCGTGAATACCGAGAATTTGTTGTTGATACTGATCGGGCGGATCCAGAAAGTCTTCATGTTGTAGGGATTCAGGCGGGGATGTCGCAGAAGCCTGTCAGCCCAGAGGCGATTCCTAAATTTAAAGACACACTCAACCTCGACCGTGATTTCAATACCGCAGCGACGGACCTATTGCTGTTAGTGCTGTTTCTTGGTGTGCTTGTATCGGGTGCATACCTCGCCTTTGTACACCTTGAGATTTAGGCTGCAGCCCCGCGATTAGATACTGAACGACATCTTTTTGGAACCCTGAAAACTTTGGTAAAAAACGCTCTCCCAAAAATCGCAAGAAACTGGTAAGTGTCCAATGGGGTGTGCTTAGTCCCGATTGTTATACCTAAACGAGTGAACATATAAAACGTTGCGAATTTTAACTCGACTTTCCTTTGGAAAAGTCATAACAAAAGGTACATACATAGGTGAAGATATGTCTATCGTGAAAAAAGCATGGCCCTTTACACTTGCTTATTTGGTTATGATTTGCGAAAGTGTGAGTGGAGATTACTAATATGGAAAACCGATTTGCTCTATTACAGCGACTCTGTCAATGTTACATTATTTTATTTTTCTCTAACATGATTCTTCTTTCGGGATGTTCTAATGAAACGGACTCGGTGATAACACCTGACGTTTCTGATGAACAGACAACAGATTTACCTGGTGTCATAATATCCGAAGAATCTCCCGAATTTGAAACTAAGTTTCAAGAGTTGCAAGATCTGTTTGCACCGCCGATTTTAGATATAGGATTCAAAACACTTCATGAGATGAGCGCGAGTGGACTTTATCTAAAATTTCTTAGAACTGCTTACCCTGACGTGCCGCATCAAGACCTTAATACCTTTTTTAAGAATCATCTACCGAGCGCGGAGAGAGCCGAGATGTACACGGATGTGTTAAAAAAACACTTTGGGAAGGCTACACAAGGAGACATTCGTGCTGTACACCATTTCCATCATGCCTTCCAAAGTACGCGAATTTCGGTTTATCATGGAACAGGTATAGATGAAGCAATGGATGAAATACTCAGACCTACTATACGCAACGGACGTAGTGGCGAGTGGATGAAGCGTTTTCCAATAGATGAAATCGGTGAAGATGCTTTTGACGCATTTATTGTGGATTTAGAGCAATTGAGCCGAGACCTTGAGTTTGCGAACATTGAGAAAATAAACGAATCCGTTCAGAGGTATGATAGGAAGGGCAATCCAGGTGATGGGTTGATCTGGCTCATGCTTACCGACCCTGCTTTAATGGGACAAATTCTTCAGGATTTTACCGACACCGAGATATTTCGCAAATGGCTTAGAGGCGGATTTAAAGAACCAGAGATCATATTCTTTGAACCAGAGATCATATTCCTCTAATGAAGCACTTCAAGAAATGGTACCTGAAAGAGTGACAGGCGAAAGACGAAACACTCTGTTATGTAAAAATACGGGTTTAACT
>JAAXHI010000043.1 GCA_012270875.1 Candidatus Poribacteria bacterium
TCAACTATTTGCGTAAGTCCTGTTATAGAAAAATTTAAGTAAATTGAATCCCATTAGACAAACGAATTCAATGTAACGTGAGCTTGAAAAAAGTTTATACCTTAGAAAAGCACAGGTAAATTGTTGTTCCCTTGAAGTTCCGATAGGTTCACCGAAGTATTCGGTGGATTGATGTAAGCAGGATCAAAACCGAAACTGTCCTCTAAACAGAAATCCGGACCCTTATATATTATATCACGATATACTTTTAATTTATTTTTTATTTAAAATTATGTCCTAATATAAGTAATTATACATTAAATTTAACACATAAGTCAAATTAAATTTGCCCACGCTTTAACACTGCGGAAAAATCTATATGATATTCAGGCGAGAATGTAGCCTGAAGCAACTTCTTTAACGTGCGTTTGGTAAAAGGTTTGTATTTCTGCCGTCGAATCGCTATGGGTTTTCTTTTTCTACGCCGTTGACAATTTCCGATGTTCCCTGTATAATGAAATCGGGAAACTCAAAAGATGTCAAACAACTTTAGTAGAGCAAGTTTTGGCTCGAAAGCCGCGCCAAAAGTCAGCCTCCGTGCTGTGCTCCTCGCACTCCTCATCACTATTCCAAATTCCCACTGGCTCATGATTAATTGGGGCCCCAGCGGTTATGGTACCGGTCAGAGTTTCCCGACCGTCTCAACCGTCTATTTCAATGTCATTTTCGTCGTACTGATTTTAATGGCAGCGAACCCGTTGCTCCGGGCAATTAGAAAAAGCGCCAGCCTCACCGATGCCGAGTTAATGGTGGTCTACCTACTCGTGTCCATTGCCTCCTCCATCGCTGGACACGATACACTCCAGATATTATGGCCCCTGCTCACCTACCCGATCTGGTTCGCGAGTTCAGAGAATGAATGGGGCGAACTTTTCCATCGGCACATGCCGGATTGGCTTACTATCAAAGAACGAAGTGTACTGGCAACCTTCTATCAAGGCGATTCTTCACTTCACACCACTCAACACCTACAACTTTGGTTGACACCAGTGCTTTGGTGGTCCGCCCTCATTATCGTGCTAACGTGCATGATGCTTTGCATCACGATCCTCATCCGACACCAATGGGTCAACCACGAAAAACTGAGTTATCCCGTCATTCAGATTCCATTACATCTGACAGAAAACGGCGGACGGACGCTCCTGAGCAATCGGTTGTTTCTACTGGCAGCAGTACTCGCAGGCGGAATGAACCTTCTCAATGGACTCCATTTTTTGTTCCCCGTTGTGCCAGGGTTAGGTGGGAGTCTCTATAATTTAGGGCAGCACTTCCAGACGAAACCGTTGAACGCCATCGGCAGACTCCCTATCGCTGTTTATCCTTTTGCGATCGGGATGAGCTTCTTCATACCTTTGGAACTCTCGTTCTCCATCTGGTTCTTTTACCTTTTCCATAAGATGACCCGTATCTGGGGAACGATGGCAGGCATTGGACATCTCCCCGGATTTCCATTCCTTGACGCACAATCCTTCGGTGCATGGTTCTGCTTAGGTGTCTCCGCGATATGGCTGACTCGGAAGTTTATCGCGCGACAGGTGAAAAACGCCTTTCGAGGAAACAGTGCTGAACTTCCTACGGACGACACACCGTCGGCACATACCCGATACGCCATCATCGGTCTGATCCTCGGCAGCATTTTCATCCTTGTCTTTTTCAAAAGCACAGGTACACCGATCTTCAGCATTTTTGGTTATTTCACACTCTTTTTTGCATTAGCGATCGCCATCACGCGTATCCGCGCAGAAGTCGGACCTCCAGCACATGACGTGCCGTGGCGACCGGATAAAGTGCTTGTCTCCTTCCTCGGCACACGTCGCATCGGTGCGGAAGGGTTAACGACATTCAGCATGTTTCACGGCTTCAACCGCTCCTACCGCTCCCATCCGATGCCGATTATGCTGGAAGGTTTCAAGGTCGCACAGGTCCGCGGGTTGTCGCACAACCGTTTTATTAGTGCTGTCGTTTTGGTCACTATCGTCGCAACAATCTCCTCAGCGTGGGCATACTACTCACAAGGTTATTACTACGGCGGCGCAGTCTACGGTGAACAAGCACAATGTCGCTGGACTTACGAGCAGCTGAAGCAGTGGCTCATTAACCCACAATCCATAGACGTAGGTGCTGTTTCTGCCTCTGGTGGTGCCATTGCCTTAACAACGCTGCTAATGGTGCTACGCCGTCGATTTATCTGGTGGCCCTTCCATCCGGCAGGTTATGCACTCTCGCTGAGTTTCTGGAATACAAGTTGGTATTGGTTCTCGATCTTCTTGTCGTGGGGGATAAAGGCGATTCTCTTTCAGGCAGGCGGCTTACGGACCTATCGCCGCGCGATGCCGTTCTTCATCGGCTTGGTCATCGGTGAGTTTTTCGTCGGTGCCATCTGGACCCTCATCGGCATCGCTTTAGAACGTCCAATGTATCGGTTTATGTTCTAAAGGTATTCAGGAAAAATAGGCGCGATTTGAAACCGATTCTACCGCGTTTTGGAACGAAAAATAGGAAATTGAACATATCTCATTGATCTCACAGAAAAAGCGAACTCCCTATAGCAGAAATTCAGACGACTTCGTTGCACTATAGGGAGTTCGTTCTTGGTTTCTGTACGATGCTATTTTTCTATCGGATTTATGTTATTGCCCGTGCCTTTAGCACTTTAATTTTTCTAAGAAATTTGCCCAGCTACTTGTCTGGTTCTTCCCAGTGGGCATATCTCTGAAGGGTCCGAATATCAATATCCAACGATTCAGCTGCTTCGCGTAGAGATGTGTATTGCTCAATACGCTTCTGCGCAACTGCGCGTAGAATTTGATTCTGATTCAGATTGCCTATATTGACGGGATCCACTTTCCTACCTATTCCCGGAATATGAGAAGCAGGCATACCCTGCCACGGTTCCGGTAACCGTATTGAAAGTTCACGCATGATTATATGCCGTGTTTCCGAGTGGAGTGTATCCCATATTGCGTGTTGTGTCTCAGGTGGAAATGTATGCCAGATAGAGACAAGCGTCTGAATGAACTCTGGATGGATATCCGGAAAATCTGCGAGTTCAAGTCTATCTGTTGTAGTGAGTGCGACAGCAGTTTGAACGGTGCTGCGAAGCTGGCGAATATTGCCGGGCCAGGCTGCTTGTTCAAGCCGCTTAAGTGCCTCTGAAGTAATCCCCTTAACACACTTCCCGTATTCGACCTTGAACTCATCAATAAAGGTTGTCACTAACGGTGCAATATCTTCCGTGCGTTCCCGCAGCGGTGGTAGGTGAAACATTATGCCGTTGAGGCGATAGTAGAGGTCTTGCCTAAATTCCTTTGCATCAACGACTTGCACAATATCTCTGTTGGTTGCAGCGATAATGTGGACATCGACTGTCAAAGTCTCGTTTCCACCGAGCCGCGCGAATGTAGCAGTGTCTAAAACGCGAAGTAGCATTTTCTGTGCGTCTAAGGACATTTCGGGAACTTCATCTAAAAAGAGGACACCACCATCCGCGCCTTCAAACGCACCTCGACGCTGACGGATCGCACTGGTGAATGCGCCGGCTTCGTGACCAAAGAGTTCACTTTGGAGAAGTTCCGCGGAGAATCTGCCACAGTTGATTGCGATGAAAGGTTTATCTCTCCGTGGACCGGTTTCATGAATGTATCTCGCGATCTCTTCCTTACCAACACCGGTTTCGCCGGTAATGAGGATCGGAATGTTTGATGTTACAACCTGCTGAATTGTATGATAGATTGCCTGCATAGATATTGACGGCAATTGTATGAATGCGGGTTGATGTTTCATAATGTGCTCCTTAAAGTATATCATATTATAAGGACGAATATATTTAAGTTTGGGCGGTTTTAGTCCTAAAAGCGGACCGCGACACAGTGCGTCATTACCATGCGCAATCTTTCTTGGCTCCCAGGAAATAGAACCGGACGGTACAGAAACCGGCTTTCCATAGCACATTGTTTTTTTTTTCCATTAACACGTGGGCATTAACGCTATATTCGGGTAGTTAGTTGACTTAAAATGTATTTTTTATGGATATATATGAAAACCGAATACAATTATTGTGCTTTCGGAAATAGAGATCTATGTTTGCTGAACATATTATTCTACAGTTTTCAATCTGCTTCGTAGTGAGAACTATCAGTTTTCAGTTAAAATACATGAATATTGTTTTACTGAATCTGGGATGGATTTCTAATCCCGATCACATGTCATCTATTTGACTCTTTCCATTGTGCATATCTCTGCAAGGTCCGAATATCAATATCCAACGATTCAGCTGCCTCACGTAGGGATGTGTATTGCTCAATACGCTTCTGCGCAACTGCGCGTAGAATCTGGTTCTGATTCATATTTTTTATGTCGAGGTGTTCATCTTTTTCGCTCGTTTTTGAAGTGTATGAAGTCGGCAAACTACGCCACGGTTCCGGCACCCGTGTCGAGACTTCATGCGTAATGGCGTGTTGCAATTCTAACGGGAGTGTCTCCCATATCGCGAGTTGCGTTTCGGAAGGGAGTGTCTGCCAAATAGAGATTAGCGTCTGAATGAATTCTGGATAGATATCTGGAAAATCTTTAAGTTCAAGTTTATCTGTTGTAGCGAGTGCGACAGCGGTTTGAATAGTGCTGCGAAGCTGGCGGATATTGCCGGGCCAGGCTGCCTGTTCAAGATGCTTGAGCGCCTCTGCGGTAATCCCTGTAACATTTTTTCCGTATTCAGCACTGAACTCGTTGATAAAAGCCTCCACCAACGGCGCAATATCTTCCATGCGTTCTCGTAGTGGCGGCAAATGCAGCATCATTCCTTTAAGCCGGTAGTATAAATCTTCTCTAAACTCTCTATTGGTGACTGTTTTGAGAATATCTCTGTTGGTTGCAGCGATAATATGGACATCGACCGTCAAGACCTCATTCCCACCGAGTCGCGTGAATGTAGCAGTATCCAAGACGCGAAGCAGCATTTTCTGGGCATCCAGAGACATTTCGGGCACCTCATCTAAAAAGAGAATACCGCCATCCGCAGTTTCAAACGCACCTTGACGCTGACGGATCGCACTGGTGAAGGCACCGGCTTCATGACCAAAGAGCTCACTTTGGAGGAGTTCCGCGGAGAATCTACCGCAGTTAATTGCGATGAAAGGTTTATCCCTTCGTGGACTGGTCTCATGAATGTATCTCGCGATTCCCTCCTTACCAACACCAGTTTCACCAGTAATAAAGAAAGGGATGTTTGACTTTACAACCCGCTGGATTGTGTTATAAATTGCCTCCATCGGTACTGATGGCAATTGTATAAATGCCGATTGTTGGTTCATAACAACTCCTTTAAAACTGAATCATATTAGCCATGTTTAAGCAAATTTCGTGCCAATATCTATCAAAAAATGTGATGTATTTATGCCAAACTATTGCTAAAATTTTAGGACGGTTTTTTACAAAGATGCCTTTGTAAACACAGGTGTA
The DNA here is from genome assembly GCA_012270875.1 of Candidatus Poribacteria bacterium. Lineage (GTDB taxonomy): Bacteria > Poribacteria > WGA-4E > WGA-4E > WGA-3G > WGA-3G. The sequence goes on from JAAXHI010000043.1 coordinate 5,497, forward strand.
CACTGGGTTTCTGAAAAAAAACATCAATTTTCACTTTTTTTTCAAAACGACACGGCTAAAAAAAATAAGACGCGCTTACGCGTTCTCTTGCAGGGTTAGCACGCAAAAATTGCAGGATATATCACAAAAATTGTCTTAGTATTTGGGAATAAGTAAGATAAGTAAGCAAGTAAATTCAGGGAAAAATGAGGATTTGCAATGCTGCAATTTTGTCAATTTTTGTTGTTAGGCGTGCAATTTTTGCAGGATAATATGCAATTATTGAGAATAATACCCTCATTCTTACGTGATAGTCATGGAAGCAACGGTTGACAACAAATTTGTCGCCGTTTTTTGGGAGTGAATGAACCTTTGGTAGGTGTGGTTTCAAACCGCGTCTGCCACAGCGTAAAAGCAATTCAACGCTTTTCGGTAATATGAACGATGTTATTCACAGGACTCTCGGCATTTGAGAAATTAACTGTTTGAACATATCCGTTTTGCCATGCTACTTTGATAGATTGAATCGTTTCCTGTGTGCCGATACCAAAAAGAAGCGTAAGATCACTGCCGGACGCATAACTGCCACCACAAGTCAGTTCTCGAAACTGTGTTGTTTCGGGTGTGTGTACCCACACTTTCGCACCAATGCCGTCGCGGTTGCTTTCAGTGCCGACAAGTCGGATTTTCACCCAACTGTTTTTTCGGATTTCTGCTTGAGAATCGTTTCGCAATAGCACCGGGACTTCGCCGCAAGTTGTAACGAGGATATCCATCGCGCCATCGTTGTTATAATCGCCGGTAGCGGTACCGCGTGCGACAACCGGATGCTTGAAAAATGCACCCGCTGTATCAGACAACTCTCTGAATTGCCCCTGACTGGTATTGCCAAAAATCTGACATTTTTGTTTATAAGAGAGGGACGGCGTAATTTCTGATACGTTATCCCACACATGTCCGTTTGCGACGAAAAGCTCAAGCATTCCGTCATTGTCGGCATCAAGAAACTGCGTCCCGAAACCGAGTTGTGAAAAGCTGCGATCAGCAAGTCCGGCTTCAAAAGTTGTCATTGTATAAAAGCCGTCGCTGTCGTTGCGAAAAAGGCTATTAATTTCCAAAGAAAAATTCGTAACGAAAAGATCCGACACGCCATCATTATCATAATCCCCAGAGGCGATACCCATGCTCGCAGTTGCGCGCCCCTCCGAATTGTAAGCGACCCCTGCTGTGACGGCGACATCTGTGAAAGTCCCGTCCCCGTTATTGCGATAGAGGAAATCAGGGACTGCATCGTTGGCGACGAAAATGTCCGGATAACCGTCGCTGTTATAGTCTGTAAAAAGCACGCCTAACCCTTTTCCGACTTCGTGTAGTCCTGCGCGGGTTGTAACATCTGTGAAAGTGCCATCACCGTTGTTGCGATAAAGCGTATCATGCGCACCGGGGTATTCGTGTGGACCGCAGTAGATATGAACACCTTCCAAAAAGCAGGCGTGGGCAGTCTCTAATTGATACTCCAGATAATTTGCTACATAGAGATCAAGGTACCCGTCAAGGTTGAAGTCGCCGAAGGAGGCACTAACGCTCCAATTGCCATCGCCGACACCTGCGCGCGATGTAACGTCAGTAAAAGTGCCATCACCGTTGTTCTGGTATAACTGGTTTTTACCGAAGTTCGTGAGGTAAAGGTCAGGGTCGCCATCATTGTCATAATCCGCTGCGAGGCATCCCATGCCGTAACCTCGGTTTTTTTCCAGACCTGCTGCTACTGTGGCATCGACAAATGTTCCATCGCCTTTATTGCGATAGAGGACGTTTGTATGGTCAGGATGTCTGGACGACAGTTGGGATGTACTGCTGAGGGTTCCGCTATTGACGAGATAGATATCGAGGTATCCATCGTTGTTGTAGTCGAAAAAGAGACCACCGGCTCCCATCGTTTCTGGTAGATATTTCTGTTCAGATGCGCCGTTGGTGTGTTTGAAATGGATACCGGTTTGCTGCGTCTGGTCTGTAAAGTGGAGTGTTGTTTCAGCCACGGCGGGTATCACGACACAACTGACGAGCATTAGGCAGGTGAGTAAGAGGGTTTCTATTTTGACACCGAGCGAGAAATAACAGTTGTTTTTCAATTTTTCCGTATATCCCGCGTTATTGGTAGGACCTCTAAAGGATAAAGGCACCCAGCGAATGGATGCCTTTAAAAAAGATGGACATTTTTTCTGGGTCTTCAATTTCACAATCAAACCTTAGCACTGACATCATATCTCCTGACCTACATCAGGGCATCTTCAACCTCTTCGGGAAGTTCCACAGTGCTCGGGTCAACATCAATCGGATATTCAGTGCCGTAGACTTCAACGAGATCGTCAAAGGTAACGTTGTCTACACGCTCCAGATCATCACCCGGGTGGACGAGCCAAACGCCATAACAGCCGTCACAACTGACGAGATCCACGTCCTCTGGTTCAATCGGGAACTGTGTCAGCGGATTGTTACAATCAGGACAAGGTAGCATATAAAATCCTCCTTGAAGTCGCCTCAATCTCCGAGTTGAGACGCGTTGTTAATCAGCGGCGGGGGCGAAGGTTTCCGGGTTCTCAGCCGCTGCGTCGTAGTCATCAATCAGTTTTGTAATCGTCGGGTTCTCGCCGCAGAGTGGACAATTTTCGTCACGATTAATTTTCATCTCGCGGTAGGTCATACTGAGTGCATCATAAAGGATTAACCGACCGACAAGCGGTTCGCCGATACCGATAATGTATTTGATCGCTTCGGTTGCCATCATCACACCAATTACGCCTGGGAGCACGCCCAGGACACCGGCTTCACTTCAGCTGGGGACCATGCCCGGTGGCGGTGGTGTCGGATACATGCATCGGTAGCAAGGGCCTTCGTGCGGTTTGAAGAGCGTGACCTGTCCTTCAAATTGGAAGATGCTGCCGTGGACAACCGGTTTATTCATCAGGACAGCGGCATCATTGACGAGGTACCGAGTCGCGAAGTTGTCGCAGCCGTCCACAATCAGGTCGTATTCCGAGAAGATTTCTTCGACGTTATCCGCTGTCAAACGGAGGTTATAGGGTGTAATATCGATGTCCGGGTTCAATGACTTAATTGTTGTCGTCGCGGATTGAACCTTCGGGGTACCGACGGATTCTGTGCGATGGAGTATCTGACGTTGTAGGTTACTTAATTCGACGACATCGGAATCAATAATACCAAGGTGTCCAACGCCTGCGGCACCGAGATATACGCCCGCGGGTGAACCTAAACCGCCAGCACCCACCATCAAGACTTTGGCATCAAGCAGTTTCGCTTGTCCTTGCTCACCGACTTCGGTCAGCATAAAATGTCGGCTATAACGATCGAGTTGCTCGTGTGTCATCGGTTTATCTTGGACTGTCGGATAGCCTGCAGCCGCCCAATCGCGATAGCCACCTGCGACGGAGACGGTGTCAGTGTATCCCATTTCACGGAGCGATTTCGCAGCGAGCAGCGAACGGAGTCCCGCTGCACAGTAGATGACGACCTTTTGGTCTCGGTCGGGGATATGGTTTTCAACAGAAAATTCGAGCATTCCGCG
>JAAXHI010000328.1 GCA_012270875.1 Candidatus Poribacteria bacterium
GGTTATTGTTTCTTGGCGTGGACGGCTATACTTGAAAGATACAGTGCGAGTAAACTGGTCGTGCTTTTCTTCGCGACACCGCTTTCGGGTGTTTTGTTCAGTTATGTGGTTTTGGGTGATGAACTCACACTGAGTCTACTCATCGGTGCCGTTCTCGTAGCAGGCGGGATTTATCTGGTAAACATGCGGCGTTGAATTATGTTTTCGTGCTGTCTTGACATATCAAGCTATCGTTTGCAGCCATGTATACGGATTTTCGACACGGACTTGAAGTTGTGCGGTGTGGCGTTTCGCGAGTCGTAACATCCGGTCATCGGTTGTCAAAAGAACATCTGCACCACCGCTTTCGGCACACGCAATATGTAAGGCATCAAACAGTTTGAATCCCAGAGATTCAAGATACGCAGCTCTGGTTCTTTCCATTGTACCCACTAAAACAGTCTCATCTGTGAAATTTAACCTGTCATTTATTGCCTCGCGCTTTTTTAAATTAGGGTTGTTTGCGACCTCAATTGCTAATACTTCACTGGAAATCCAGCGTAATTGACCTAAAGAAAAATAACTGACGATTGTCTCAACGGCTTCGGTTTCACGGTGGATCCGATCTTGTGTCTGATCATCTAAGGGGCGACCTACACAACATGTATCCAGATAGATTTTCCGGGCAGGAAACTGAATTTGCACGCGTTCGGCTACTCCTTTCCCTGCCCTGGGTCTACCTGGTGTTCCTGGGGCTCAGCATCAAGTTTATCACGCTCTTTGCGCGGGGTTAAGGTGCAATTGCTTCGGACCGGTTTGCATAGCCGCAGGAACCTCATCTGCCCAGAAACACCCATTTCGCCTGAAATTGCGCTGAGACCAAACCGGTAAAGTTCTAAATCCGTCATTTCACTTATAGCTTTCGGTTGCTCATCTTTCGGACTCTCCTGTTTCTCCTGGCGGAGCTTTTGGATTCCCTGCATAATCGTTTCCATATCTAAACCATCTAACCACTTATGGCGTTCTACAGTATAATCTCCCGTAGTCGGTTCGCACTGCTGGAGGAACCTAATCGTCCCCGCATGCCCAAGTTTATCCAAAAGCACCTCGAGCCCTAGTTCATACACCTCAGCGTCTGTTATATCTCGTACGTTCATTTGCACTCCCTCCACTAACTATATGGGACGTAAGACCAGGCTTATTTGCTCTTAGGCTGTGGTGCCATTGCTGGGTAGATTTCTATATCAGACCGCGTGATGAGTACACCCGTGTAGAAAGTGAGCCAATCCCCGCAAAGCTCAATAGACATGAAATCATCCTCTTCACTGGCGTATTCGTGGAGCTCTACCTCGTTGAATGTTTCTTCGCCTTCGGCATTCGTAACCGTGAGGGTCGCGCTCACAATATCCTGTCGGCTATATTCAATAGCGATCTCCTCGCCTTCATTATCAGGGTCAGGATAATAGAGCGTCATCTCGTCAGGCAGCGGATCACCGTGTTCATCCTCACCATCGACAATCCACCGAGAAATCTCGTATTCGTCCTTAGTGCCTGAAATATGATCAACACCGACCACAACCTCTTCTTCGGCATCATAGATGTGATACATATAGCGACGTAGACTCTCACCTTCATACTTTTTTCGGGTAACAAGTTTGAAAGCACGCGAAATATCTCCCGTCTCCTCATAAGTAATGATGTCGGAGAGTTCAATCATGCTGTCAATCGGGATATCAACCAATTCGTGCCGTTCCGGTTTTTTCGGTTCAGTATCCTTCTTTTTCCCGAACAGGGATCTCCCGTCTTTTCTACCAAATAGTGCCATACCATCACCTAAAAATAACCTTTGTTATACATGACTAACATAATAACACCAAGAACAAGGAGGCTCCCAAAGATAAGGAGAAACCAAGTTGCCCCAGATGTCTTTTTCTCCACATAAACGGTACGCGTAGCCGGTGGCGCACGCGTTTGCGTTGTTGTCGTAGTGGGTGTTGTTACTGTCGGTGTCTCTCCAGCAGCGGCGAGGAGTTCCTGTTTTATCGCCGCCTCATCCGGGAGTTCGTCAACAGTGTAGACCTCTGCGCCATCCCCATAAAATTCATCCGGATTTTCTTCAACGTAACTCGCCACATAGTCTTCGTCGCGATTTGTCCCCGGATCCACGTAATTCGCGTTCGGTTCAACCCCTTGGTTTTCGTAGTAATCCCGATAGAACTCGTATTCTGCTTGCTTCTCGGCACTCCAATGAGACCGATCATACTTCGGGTGGTGATAGTGCCACAAATAACTACGCCGAATCGCATGGTTATAGTAGTCATGGAAATAGATACCGAACATCAAGTTGTTAAACGCCATCGCTGCGCCCATACTATACATCGAATACCCCATCACGGGATAATAACCACCAAAATTGTTGATGTTAATAGTAGAACGCTGATCCCGACGGGCGCGGGCAGTTCTTCGGTCTGCTGTCCGGACTTGGCGTTTCAAGGTGCGGTTTTCGGCTTTCAGTTGCCGAACTTGTTTTCGGTTTTGGGCGGTCGTTGCGCGTTGTTGGTTTCGGGATGCGTTGCGCGTCGCAGTCGTATTTCGGTTTGTTGCCGTTGTCGCTCTCGCACGGTTCGTCGCGGTCTGCTTCTGACGTGCCGTCGTGCTGGCACGCGTGCCGGTCGTTCTCGCTGAACTGCTTCTGCGATAGGTGCTACCTGTGCTACGCGTCGTCCGTGTCGAAGAACGTGGACTTGTATAACTTCTGCTGGTGCTACTTCGGCTCCGAGTGCTACTATAGGAACGCTTCGGTGTGTAACTCCGTCGGCTCGAGCTCCGACTGAAACTCCTACTCCGACTGAAACTCCGTCCGCCACGGCGGCTCTCTACAATATCCGGTGCCAAACTGAACAAAAAGACAATTAGGATCGTGAGAATTGAGAATTGTTTGAATTTACGCTTCACCCTGATATCCCTCCTTAGATTTTTTCCTGAAAAACTTGACAAAAGATATTACGTCTGTTAAAATATTTAGAGATATTTACAAATGAGCATCAATTTCGTTCTTGAAACCTCTATGTGCCTGTAGCTCAGCTGGATAGAGCGTCAGCCTCCGGAGCTGAAGGTCGGGCGTTCGAATCGCCCCAGGCACTTTCTTTAGTTAACGAATAGTGTGTCAAGGCACACGATCACCACGTGAAATCCCATACTCACCATTTTAGATTATGTTACCATTAATTAAGAGAGTTGTCAAAGATATTTTTAGTTTTTGACCTTGTATCTTTCTCGAAAGAAAACAACTCTCTTAGCGTAGTACCAAACGGGAAACGTTACACTTTTCGATTTTTTTAACAGAGACTCGTAATCGAAAATCCTTTAGAAAGTCCGACAGGACGTGGGTTTATAGACGAACATTTCAACACGTAATGTTACACAAGTGTAACATTTTGAGGAAAAAATATGCCACTTGACGTACGCGACGCGCGCTTGTCAGATTTAGTTGACGCAAAAGCAGACATCGAACAAATCGCAACAGGCTGCCAATTTACCGAGGGACCGCTCTGGCACGCTACAGGACAGTTTTTACTTTTCAGCGATATTCCTGCCAATAAAATGCGGAAATGGGATGCGGAGTCCGGAATGACGATTTTCCGTGAACCCTCTGGAAAATCAAACGGATTAACGTATGACAAAGGCGGACACCTGCTCGCTTGTGAACACGCGAACCGCCGAGTCTCCTTCACAACAGCAGACGGCGATGTCATCACAATTGCCTCGCACTATCAGGATAAACGCTTGAACAGTCCGAACGACATCGTTGTGAAATCCGATGGAAGTATCTATTTCACAGATCCGCCTTACGGACTCAGTGCAGCGTACGGGGTCGAATCGGAAAAGGAACTCGATTTTCAAGGGGTCTATCGCCTGTCTTCCGACTATCAGACGCTGACGCTCCTCGTTGACGACTTCGATAGACCCAACGGCATCTGCTTTTCACCCGACGAATCTATCCTCTACATTAACGACACCGAACGGATGCATGTGCGTGCGTTTGATGTTCAACCTGATGGCACAATCGCGAACGATCGCGTCTTCGGTGAAGAAGAGGGGGACAACGGGAAACCTGACGGTATGAAGGTCGATGTCCATGGGAACGTCTATCTAACCGGTCCAAACGGGATTTGGGTCTTCGCACCGGACGGCACACACCTCGGAATTATTCTCGTCCCGGAGCGTGCGGCGAACTTGGCGTGGGGTGGCGATGACTGGAAAACGCTGTTTATTACGGCGAGCACCTCAGTCTATCGGATAGAATGCAAAGTCGCAGGAGTGGCAGTACCGTAATATGAAAGTTAATATCAAACGCATAGATAAAACGCTTCCCTTGCCGAAATATGAAACGGCGGGGTCTGTAGGCTTTGATCTCATCTGTCGTGAATCAGCAGAGATTGCGCCGCAGTCGATTGTCCTGATTCCCGCGAATGTTATCGTTGCGACACCGCCCGGCTATATGCTAATGGTATGTTTGCGGAGCAGCACCCCTCGTAAATTGGGATTGATGATGCCGCAGGGTGTCGGTATTGTTGACAACGACTATTGCGGTGAAGAGGACGAACTGAAAATCCAAGTCTATAATTTCACAGACGAGGTTGTGAATGTTGAGAGAGGCAGTCGGATTGCGCAAGCAGTTTTTGTCCGTGTGGATACAGCAGAATGGAACGAGGTTGAACAGATGTCTAACACCTCAAGAGGCGGTTTTGGCAGCACAGACCGGTAGTCTTATGCGTCAGAGTAGGTCTCATCGGAGGCGAACCCCTAACAAACACTGGTAATGAGTAAGCATGGAACAATACCTTGAAGGACTTCAGCAGATATTGGATACGGGGGTTGATCGCGAGGGCAGAAACGGCGTAACCCGAGCACTCTTCGGTATGCAAATGCGATATAACATGGAAGATGGGTTTCCTGCCGTAACGACCAAAAAACTCGCGTTCCGGTCAGTGAAAGCGGAACTCTTAGGCTTTTTGCGCGGTTACGATCACGTTGAACAGTTTCAAAAACTCGGTACACAAGTATGGAACGCAAACGCTGAGGCGTGGGGACGTGACGGTGCTCTTGGACCTATATACGGCGTTCAGTGGCGAAGATGGAAAACGGAAAATGGCACGATTGATCAGTTAGCCAAGGTAATTGAACAACTCCAAACCAACCCGCATAGCCGTAAACTTATTGTTACGGCGTGGAACCCAGCGGAATTAGATGAGATGGCACTGACACCCTGCCACATGTGTTTTCAATTCCTCGTAGCAGACGGTAAATTGTCGGTGCAGATGTACCAGCCGAGTTGTGATATGTTCTTAGGTGTCCCGTTTAATATTGCCTCGTATTCGCTCCTGCTACACATGGTCGCTCAGGTAACAGGTTTAATACCTTATGAATTCATTCATACTTTAGGCGATGCACACATCTATCACGAACACCTTGAAGCAGTTCAGACGCAATTGAAGCGAAGTCCGTATCCGCTCCCGAAACTCGTTTTGAACCCGAAAATCAAGTCAATTGATGCTTTTAAGATGCAGCACATTCAGTTAGAAAATTATCAACACCACGATGCGATTCGCGCACCTATGATTGTCTAAAAAGGGAATCAAGATGTTGAAAATAAAAGGGCTGATATTTCTCGCGATACCCCTCGCAATAGGACTCGCGGGGTGTGGAGACTCCACCGGAGGACATGGTATCTATAGAAGTCGTGACATGGTTACGGTGTTTGTGCCTTTACCAGATACATCTGAAATTGCCGAAACTAAAGTCGTCGAAGACAAGACACTGCATATAGAAATTGATACAGGCGAAAAGATTGTGCCACGCGAAATTAAATTTCAAACTCGATTCTTCCCAGTGGTCGATCCTGACGAAACCCTTGAAATCCATGGACGAAGCAGAATCAACGACTACGTTGTTGTCCATTTAAGAGTTACCCATCCAGAACATAAAGCATCAAGATTTGTAAAAATGTCGTCCCACAGGTTCTACAACTTTAAAATAACCAATCCGGATAAGGATCCTGAACCTTTTGAAAATTCAGGTGCTTTTCGAGTTGGGGATAAAATCATGGCTTACTGCCGACTCCAAGACAACATAGATTCGCAACCCAAAGGGATTAAAATCAACATCGGCGGTGTTGAGGTTAAGCACACAGCCGCAACCATAAACACGCATATAATTACCGAAGATGAAATTGGAGAACGTCTCTTGATCTTAGAAGACTATAAGATCGATAAAGATCAGAAAATACGGAACCTCCATTTTCTGCTCAAAGACCTTGCGCCTCATGAAACTGTCGAAATAGAGGAAGTAACAAACTTAGGCGACAAGATTGTTATCGCTGAATTGAAAGTCCTTCCTCGGGAAAATCAGCCGCCTAATGATACAATTTTCAAAGACCGTTAAAACTACGATTGGCTGCGATGATCTTCCAAAATTTGTGAGTACCTTGAACCGAAAGAGCAGCACATAAGACACCACTTTGAAAACACGATAGTGGATAGAGGGTAAATATGAAATCGCAGATAGTTTTGGTAAGTGTCATTGGTATTGGATTGCTACTCATAGGTTGTGGAGCGTCCAATGAGAATGCTGTTCTCCGCTCTGAGGATATGATTACGGTTTATTGGATTTTGGAAGATAACGAAGAAATTAACAAATTTGAACTTAGTGACAATATCTTGGAATTGGACATCAAAATGGGTGAATTACACGAGCAACGGAGCCTTCCAATCAAATTTGCTAAAAGCCATGAAACCCTTGAAATTAAAGGAATGAGCAGACTTGATGAACTCGCAATCTTTCATATTGTGGTTAACCCGATGATGCCATCACATCCAGAACTTCCGATCGTCCGAACAACTTTCACCACACACCGAGGACACAAACACAGTCTGGACAATGAACCCGGTGATTTCACAAAGGCTCAGACCTTCCGATCAGGTGACAGAATCACAATGTTTTGGCATAGACCCGATAAACCTGAAAAGAGATGGCACAAGTGGTCGCAAGGAAACAGTAGAAGTGATATGTGGATGGAGGGACGGGGACTTCCTGAAAATTGGACGGAAGGTCTGTCTATTACAGGCGTTGAACCCCATGAACGTGTAAAGGTAATAGGCATCGGCAACACCCCCGAAATTTTTATCGTATATTTTCGCGTGCTCCCTAAATCTACTGAGTGAATCGAAAGCCGTGTATTAAAAAATCTAAGACCCAAATCACACGTCACCACGACGAAATCCAGAAGAAGGAGACAATGGAACAGGAAAAGCAAAACGGAAATAACTTTGATGATATAGAACAGAACGGCAATCACCTTGATGTCGAAGAATTGACCCTACCAGAGGAAGCAGGGTTCCTCATCCAACTGATCTTTGAGGAATTTGAAGAACTCCTGAACGATTACCCGCATCATGCCGCTTACTGTTTTGCCTCTATTCTCAATCTGGTGGACACAGCGGAGGACCTTTCACACTTCGCGCGGCGGTTGGGCATGTGGCTGTGGATTGAAGTGCTCTCTTTTCAAACTGAGGACCCCTTAAGTCTTCGCGAACTCGCCGAACACTTTGAAGCCGATGTAGAAACCGTTCAAAATGGGATTGATGAACTCGTGAAAACGGGGCAATTTAAGATGGAGTGGCAACAGGAAGATAAAATCAAACTCGCACCGCGTATGCTAAAAGAGACCGTCCTCCATTTTGCCGAACAGGTTCTGAACGGAATAGAAATGGGAGAACAAGAAGAAGGAGCAGCCTCCTAAAATGTTAATTTCAATGATCGCCGCAATGGACAAAAATCGGCTGATCGGCAACGGACCCGACATCCCGTGGCAGATGCCCGTCGATCGGCGGCATTTTCGCGATATGACCGTCGGTAAACCCGTCGTCATGGGACGCAAAACTTTTGAAACGCTTAAACGTCCTTTAGGGAAGCGGCGCAACATCATTCTCACGCGAAATACCGATTACAAGGCTCCAGAAGGTTGTATCGTCGCGCACTCCGTAGAAGAGGTTATAAATGGCTGTAAGGAGACAGAAGAACTCATGATATGCGGTGGCGCGCCTATCTATGAAGCCTTTTTACCGCACGCCGATAGGCTCTATCTTACGCGGATTCACGCCACGTTTGAAGGCGATGTCTATTTCCCCGAATTTGATATGACAGTGTGGCAGGAAGTGAAACGTATCGACGGTGAACCTGACGATAAAAACCCGTACCCTTATAGTTTTCTGTTTTTAGAAAGAAGATAGAAAGGAACAAATTAGTGCTTAACTTGTGCATGCTCTCAGGTTCTTTTGAATACGACTCCGAAGCATCTTTGAACATTTTCAAGGAGTTTGTTGAAAAACACTACCCGATCAAAGCGAATTTAATCGTCTATAGCTCAGAAGACGACGATCCTTCTTTGGCAGCATTAGATGATGCCGATGCCTTGTTAGTCTTCACGCGCCGACTCAATACAGACGGAGCATCACTCAGGCAATTTCAAGACTACTGTGAACAAGGCAGACCGATTGTCGGGGTTAGAACCGCCAGCCACGCGTATCAAAACTATCTTGCGTTCGACAAAGATGTTCTTGGCGGCGACTATCAAGGACATTACGGGCATGGACCCATCACCCGTGTGGAATTAGTTGCGGTGGAACACCCGATTCTAAAGGACATCCCGGCGTTTGATACCTATGGAAGCCTCTACAAAAACCCATCAATTGGTGACGATACATCTCTACTACTGATGGGACACACAGATGAACACTCAGAGCCTGTAGCATGGACCCGTTTGCATAACGGCGATCGTGTCTGCTACACCTCACTCGGACATCAGCAGGATTTTGAGATAGAAACCTTTCTGCGATTGCTCGCGCAAAGTGTTTTGTGGGTATCGGGACAGATTTAACGAAATTTAAGGTACACTTGGAGATATGGAAACACTGACGATTGCGAATGGCGATATCTACACCCCAAAACATTACGGACAGGGGCATATCGTCATTCAAGACGACACAATTTCAGAGATAACAAAAGATACACCTCAACCCTCGGGGAAGGTCATTGACGCGTCTAACTGCCTTGTTATTCCGGGATTGATTGATGGATTAGTGCACGGTGGTGGTGGCTACGGGACGATGACAGGTAAGGTTGAAGACGTAGCGGCAATCGCGCGCGCACACGCACGTAGCGGTGTCACCTCGTTGGTGTTAGGTATCTCTTCTGGCAGCATGGAACAAATCAACAGTTCCTTAACCGCTATTGCCGACGTTGTTGACGCGCCAGTGGCGGACGGTTCACGGATTATCGGTTCGTATGTTGAAGGGAAATTCGGGAGCCTCGCCAAAAACGGTGCACAGAACGCAAAGTATATTACACCCCCGAACTTTGAAGAATTTCACGCAATGTGGGCAGCCTCTGACGGCACCTTGAAAGTGATTTCTCTCGCCCCAGAAAACGACGAAAACTTCCAATTTATCAAGCACCTCGCAGCCTTTAGGACGGACGCTTACAACGACATCGTCATCGCAATGGGGCACACAAACGCCACATATCAGCAAGCGATGGCAGCGATTGACGCAGGTGTAACGCGTGCGACACATACCTATAACGGTATGAGCGGGATGCATCACCGAACACTCGGTGCCATTGAAGCGGTACTTTCGCACCCAGATATCCACGCAGAACTCATCATTGACGAACACCATGTCCACCCCTTCTGGGGGCATCACCTGATTCAACAGAAAGGCGTTGACGCAATCGGGTTGATTACGGACTGTACAGAACTCGCCGGGGTCCCTACTGAAGAATGGCAGGCATCCGCTACCTATGTTCCTGAACTTGACGCCTATCGCCTCAATGAAGATGCAATCTCCGAACACGATACCGCCTTTGAAGCTGGCACCACCGAGAAATACGTCCGCAACGGTGCGATGTGGCTCGATGTCGGTACACCGACGGAACGTCTCGCAGGTGCGACCATTACGCTCATGGATGGTGTCCGTAATGTCATCAATTGGGGAAATTCACTCGAAGCTGCATTAACGATGGCAACGTTAACACCCGCGGAAAATTTAGGCATCGCGACATCCGTGGGTTCAATTGCGACCGGCAAAACAGCGGATCTCGTTATTGTTGACACAAATTTAAGCGTTCGGACGGTTATTTTACGTGGAAAACCGCTAAAAGACCACAGCATATCCCATAAATCATTTTAGAAGTCTTTGCCGTATATTCTCAATTGTAGCGGCGGAATCACCACTGTTTGCCGTATTTTTTCATGAAATCGCGATACACTTGGCTCTCTCTAAGTTGACTGCGATAATCGCCCGACTGTTCCGAGCGGCAGGCGATTTGGAATTTACTATAATATTGCTTAACCTCACCCACCGTTTCCTTTAGGAGGGAACTCCGATTCCCGCCTCCGCCTCTTGGTAGTAAGGACCTCCAATCCCCGACTTCTAATTCTCTTGTAGGAGGGTCCTCCCAGTCGCTACTGGTTCATACTACACTGTTGTGGCTGTTGGAAACCAAACTCTTAACTGACAACCGATAACTCTGAACGAGCGACCTCCGATTCCTGACTTTTCGCCATTACAACCGACATATTTTCGGATTCTACGATAAAAATTCACTTTTTTGCTGTTTTTTTCGCATTTTATGACATTTTTCGCATTTTATGCACGAAATCGAAAAAAAAAATTGTCTTTAAAGAATAAGGTGAGAAGTTTTCATTACGCTCCCAAGCACTTTACATAATTACGGACTTTGAATCATTCAGAACAAACGCGACCCATGCGATAGTGTCCAAAAATTGACGATAGGAGAAACAGGTATGAGATTGACGTTGATTTTTTCTCTAATTCTCTTGATGTGTGTGGGCGTGTGTCAGGTTTTTGCTGAAGCTCCGAAGACCCCGAAAATCCTATTTATGTCCACACGTGATGGTAACCGTGAAATCTATATCATGAACCCTGATGGTTCTGAACAGGTAAGACTCACAGACCATCCCGGAAACGATCTAAACGCTGTTTGGTCTCCAACAGGTGAGCAGATTCTCTTCACCTCTGATCGCGACGGTAATCGAGACCTATATCTGATGAACCCCGATGGATCCAATATCCGACGCTACTTCAAGAAAGAACTGAAGCGAGCTAATACTCGTCGGGATGGTCCGACATGGTCGCCAGATGGTAAACAACTCGCTTACATGTATACCAACTGGGATAAAGATATAGACATCATCCGCATTACGAACTTAGGAAAACAAGAAGAGAATTTTTTAGCAAATGGTTTGTATCCAGCGTGGTCCCCTGACGGTGAGGAAATAGCTTATACTCCCCTTGAAGATGGCCGAATGACACTCATCAACGTTCGCACAGGTGCACAAAAACGGATCCTGCTGAGAAAAGAATTGGGGGGCAACTGATGCCATCTTGGTCGGCATCCGGTGACAAACTTACATTTGCTTGGAATAACAACCCATTGCCGCCAGATTTCAAGCGGGAAGATGGGCTACCAGAAGGATGGGCTGATAAACGAACCATCTATATTGTCAACCGCGATGGCACGGGTCTCCAACAACTTGTTGAGGAAGCCGGTCGCATGGCAGAGCATCCGGAACTATCACCAAATGGAGAAGAAATCATATATACACAAAAAATTAAGGGTTCTCGACAGATACTCAAACTTGATATAAGCAGCGGCGTTCGGACACAGTTAACGCGAGGATTCGGGAATTCAGGTGGAGACTGGTTTGATCCTGCGTATGCATTGCCTGTATCGCCGCAGCCGGAGTTTCTATCAACAACTTGGGGGCAACTGAAAAAGGATTAGTTCTTTAGGTTCGACAGAGTAGTTAGGAAACGGTTATGGATGCTGGCGTTGTCTGAGAAGCGGATGACTTTTTTGGAATAAGTTCAAGCAAATTGAGAAGTAAAGGAAAATATAGTATTATTTTGAATTATTTAGGTCTGTTCGTTGATGATGGAGAATCTAATCATGGAAAATGATGCACAATTGATCTACAGGATTTTGTCAGGCGACGATGAAGCGTTTACTGCGTTGGTCCGAAAACATCAGAAAGGGGTTCACGCGCTGGCTTGGCGGGAGGTTGGTGACTTTCATTTTGCTGAAGATATTACGCAAGATGTTTTTCTCCAAGTATACAAGAAACTCTCAACACTCAAGAATCCCAATCAGTTTGCTGGATGGCTCTATGTCATCGCAAATAGACTTTGTAAGAATTGGCAAAAAAAGAACAAATCCGTAATAAAATCGACGGAGGATGTCCCCGTGTTCGAGATGCAGAGAATGTCTTATGACCGTTATGTATCCGATAAAAACGAAAAAGAAAGGAGCGAACGTCGCCATAAAATTGTCAAGAAACTTCTGGAAAAACTACCGGAGAGTGAACGCACTGTCATGATACTCTACTATCTCGGCGAAATGACAGTGAAGGAGATCGGTAATTTTTTGGGAGTATCGGTCAACACGATCACCAGTCGGCTCCACCGGGCGCGAAAGCGTTTAGAAAAAGAGGAGGAAATCTTAGTTCAAGAAACACTTGGAGGTGTTCAGTTACCTGATAGCCTCACGGAGGACATCGCTCGGAAAGTGGCGGATGTGAAGTTGACCCCACCTGCAAATTGGAAACCGTTTCTACCGTGGACGGCTCTTGGTGCGGCGGTAGTTTTGATGCTGCTACTGTTAAGTGCAAGCAATCAATACCTTCTCCGTTTCCAGAAGCCATATAGTTTTGAGGCAGAATCTGAACGGACAGTTGAGATTATTGACGCGCCTATCGTTCTTAATAGTGAGGCAAAACCGGCGGTGCGAAATCAGGCAGGACGTGCTGCCGCGAGAAATAAAAATGGCAGTAATGGTGTGCCGGTTTCTGAGTCTGTTTCAGCATCTAATACGGAGAACGAATTGGTCAGATCGTCCACGGCACAGTGGACACAGACATCTGGGCCGCGAGGAGGGCCTGTGTTTGATGTATTTGCTACGTCTGACGGAACGGTTTACGCCCTCTCACAGGCAGGGATCTACAGGTTAACTACGAACGCGATGGCATGGGTACCGGTCACAGTTAATGTTCCGACCAGAACGTTGTGGATCCCTATGACAGAGCATGCGGGAGTGCTCTATCTTGTCTCCAACGATACGGTGTTTGCCTCGACCGATGATGGCGAGACGTGGAAGGCATTTTGCGCTCGCCCCGAGGGGAATGTTGTTGAATTTGCTATCACAGGTAAGGCACAAGCGAATCTTACGATGTATCTTGCTTTTCAAGATAAGGGTATATTTCGCTCTACGGATGCTGGCAAGCAGTGGGTGCTTCTTAACGATGGACTGGTAGGCGGAACGATTTCCAGGATGGCTGCAATTGGGAACACAGTGTTCGTTGGCACAGACAGTGGTCTCTACCGTCTTGATGCAGATGTTTCGGAGCGGTTGCTTGTAGATGTGTCGGGAGCTATATATGCCTTGGTGGTTTCTGAAGACAATCTCTATGTCGGAACAGGTCCTGATTTTCGGATGTTGCAACAGATTGGATCAAAACATGGGCAAGCAGCACTGATGATGTATAGCCATAATTCAAGTTTGAGTAGGGCTTTCCACTCCGCTGACTTGGGAGTGTCTTGGATTGAAATAACGCCTACAGACGGATATCGTCCTATCAGAGCAATAGCCGGTATAAGTTTGTTGGTTGTTGGTAAGACGATCTTAGCACAAGCCGGTGCTCAGTTCCGGTCGAGAGATGGTGGACAGACTTGGACAAGCCTTGGGTTCGGGACGCATTCGTCTATACTCAGTACTTTTCCATCTGTAGCGGTGAACGAGAATACTTTTTATAAAGCGGGTTTGTCTGGTATTCATCGCACAACCAATGGTGGTGAATCGTGGCATCTGTTTATGGATGGGATGGTGGGAACTGGAGTACAGGATTTGGTCGGGATTAATAATAGACTCTATGTGCATACTGAGGAAGGCATCGCTCAGTCAACAGATAGTGGTAAATCGTGGAGGAACATCGGGATTAATGATAGCAGTGTTAATCCCAAACCGGTCAAAGAGAAAGGGTCTTATCTCAATTTCTCTGCCGAGTTACGATTAGTGATTGCTGGTAATATGCTTTATGTGATTTCGCCTGAAAAAGATGATTTAAGCGTTTTTCGTTTGTCAACTGACGGTAATGGGCTTATTCCGGTTCAAGAGGTTCCTACCTTTGACATAGATGTCCGATCCATTGAAGTGCTGGCAGATAACGAAGCAGCGAAGCAGATTCACCTATCTGAGGTCCCTGAAAAAAATTGATAACTTACATGCATCGTTCCGTAGAAGACATGAGGAAATTGGAGCGTTTGTTGTTAGTAGTAAGACATTTTACGTGGAATATCAGCGGAGATTGTTCAAGTGGCAGCCCGGTGACTTGGAATGGAAAGACACAGGATTGGTTGATACGAGCGAGCAGCCCGATAAGGATTTGAGATGCGGGTTCAGGTTAGCGGTCTCAGGGACGACTGTCTACGTCGGGAAACGGAGTGGCAGGTTGTTTCAATCGCTGGATGCGGGAAGCAGTTGGAAGGACATTACCCCGAACCTTCCTATTCAGTTTACCTGTTTCAAGGAGATTGTCTTTGCGGATTCGACAGTTTATGTTGCGACGGATGTGGGTGTCTTAGCCTCGCGAACTGGGGTCCACTGGCGCGTGATTGCTGATGATATCGTTATAGACAGGTTTGCTGTGGACGGTTTGGCGGTTTATGGGGCGGGTGATACGGGTGTGTATCGTTTGGATGTTCATGATAAGTGGAAACAGATTTCTCCGGTGGTTCCGGGCAAGGTGCTTTCGCTTGTTGTTGATCGCAATAGACTTTATGTTGCGACTGAACGCCGCGGGATTTTCCATATCTTGCTTGAGGCAGATAATTATATGGTAAACAATTAAATTCTGGAAATTTTGCTGTAATTTTTAGACTTCTAAAGTGTATTGCAAGTCCCCTGATAAGGGGCGGGCCTTTCACCTTTCCGCTTTATCAATTTACCAAGTATTAGAAAATTATGATCATTTATGGAGGAAATGAAGATGAAAAGGAAATTTGTCTATATCGTGTTCGGAACTACAATGATATTCGTGTGTTTCTTACTTATGGTACTAAAGTTTGGACAATATTATAG
>JAAXHI010000096.1:0-1849 GCA_012270875.1 Candidatus Poribacteria bacterium
TTTAGACTAAATGTCAAATCTTTTCTCAAAGGTTGGGTCTAATTAACGCGTGCGGTTTTTCCTCCCAAACCTAAAGGATTGGGATTCCAAAACCGATTATTCTCTTGATAGAAGCGCGTGTGCGAATTATACCAAGATTTTAGAGTTCATGCCATCTAATTTTTTATGTCTTTCCCTATTTCTCGTTTATCTTATTCAGGACTTACACACAAAAGGTAAGCGCGCTTCAGACCAATTGTAGATAGCCAACAATTACATCGTTTTTTGTTGCTAACTCATGTTATGATTATAGCAGACCCAATTATTTACCTACATAGGGGAACCGTAAGGGTTGGGTAACCCAACCCCTACGAGCGACAAGTGTAAACTTATTTTCGGGCTTTACTATAAATTACAAACGATCCCTCCGAAAAGGACAACTGTCATGCAAAAAACACTGTTTTTCATCTTAACAATTGTGCTGGTGATATGTGTTATTCCACAAAACACTGCTGCACAGGACACACGGAATTTACATTTTCAACACTCACCCGAAGGCAGCGAAGATGAGACTACCCGCCTCTGGTCCGTGAAAACTGACACAAAACCTCGGAAGATGGTAGCGCGTTGGCAGTATATACTTAGCATTGCGTTCAGTCCAGATGGTAAAACACTCGCGGGTGGCACTTGGAAGAATACCGTTTATTTGTGGGATGTACAGACAGGCAAATCGTTGCGGAAGTTGACTGCACATAAAAGTCCTGTGGTTAGCGTCGCGTTCAGTCCAGATGGCAAAACACTGGTGAGTGGCTGTTTCGATAAGACCTTGGTTTTGTGGGATACAAAAACAGGAAAATCGCTTCCGCCACTCATTGGGCATATTTTTGATCCGCCAATCAACCGAGTTAGCAACGTTGCAGCGAGTTACATTGCATTTAGTCCAGATGGCAAAAAGTTGGCAAGTGCCATAAATGATGGCAACATCTATTTGTTGGATATGCAAACAGGTAAACGTATAAGGACGATGGCATCAGATTGGGGTACTTTCACAAGTGTAGCATTCAGCCCAGATGGTTCCCTATTGGCAACCGGATGTAATGACGGCACCGTGCGCACGTGGGATGTGCACAGCGGCGCACATCTCTTGAATTTGGATAAAAAAGGAAATCAAGTTAATTGCGTTGCGTTCAGTCCAGATGGAAAGATACTCGCAAGTGGGGATCTGGACAATCATGTGATTTTATGGGATGCTGTTTCCGGTGAAAGACTCCGGAGGTTAGGAGCGCATCGTGACCACGTCAATAGTGTCGCGTTTAGTCCGGATGGGAAAATATTAGCGAGTGGCAGTGATGATCGCACCGTGATCTTGTGGAAGGTAAGCACCGGCAAACAGATGCAGACACTAAAAAGACATCGGAAAGATGTCCAAGCCGTAGCGTTTAGTCCCAACGGAAAAATTCTGGCGAGTGCAAGCTCAAATGGTACCGTGTTGTTATGGGACCTCGCTGTAGATAATATGAATTAGAGAAGCAGAGATGGTGCCGTCTGTATTTGGGATGTCGCGTCTGGGAAAAATAAGCAGACACTTTATTGACGTAAAACGGAGTGGACACTCTCAAAAAGACAAAACCACCTCTCCTTCGCTGGTGAGGATTGTATCCTCACCCTTTCTCAGTGTAGCGGCACGCTAACGCCGCGCATGCTGCGATTCCGCAGGGGCGCGGTATTCAACGTTGAGATGCGGTGTCTCTAATCTGACATGTCCTTGAAGGCGCGAAGTCAAACAACTCTCTAATGTTCCGCTCACCAACAAGGTTCGCTCTGCCGGATAGGGTGCAATACCGGTTTCAAAAAGTTCCTCAATCTTGGC
>JAAXHI010000096.1:1899-10337 GCA_012270875.1 Candidatus Poribacteria bacterium
CCATCGTTATATTCAATGAAATAGGCGGACGGGTTTTCGACGAGTCGGTAGATTTCACCGTTCCCGATCATATCTTGCGTCCTACCGTCTTCATCGGTTAAACCGCCCGGCGTATCGCTTCTCGAAAGTGCTGCTTCCAATAACTCCAGAGACCAGCGTCCGTCTTTGCCTGCTTCCCAGACTTCCTCACCATCTATTAATTGGACAGCGGCAACCCCTGTTTCGCCACCCTTTCGGCGTTCTATCATACATTGCATCGCCTCTAAGGCGTGATAATCCATCGGGTCTGAACCGCCAACGCCTACCATGAGTCCCTCTTCTATCTCACATTCCAACGGCAGATCAACATCGGGTAACCGCCATGTGACAGGCAAAGATGACCCTGAAAGCACGCCAAAACCGAGGCGGTGTCCATCGTCTACCATCTCCTTCGCTTTCTCGAAACTGTAGGAGAGGTGTTTGTCGTTGAAGATAGGTACGGCACGTCCATCTTCCTCAAAAACTTTGACGCACGCTTTGAAAAATTCATACCGTGGATACAACACTTGACTTTTTTCATTGGTAGGATACGCACCGTGTTCGCCAATTGAAAGCACTGCATCCACAGCGATTTCATCGCCACCGCACCGGAGTGCTTCGGCAATCGTAGGATAGACAGAAAATCCAAATTCTCTGGCGCGGTCTTCGCTCTGTTCTCCCTCTGGTTTCTGGTCAACATAGAGAGAAACGACCTTCATATCTGGACGGTGCCATCTGCCCTCTTTCGGATAGCCGACAAGAAAACGATCTGCAAAATGTTGCGCATGCGATAGGTAACGGTAGATAGTGGTAATAACAGCAATTCGTTTCATAATTTTTCTCCCTTATTAACGCAGAAGCGCGTTGCTTCTTACCTTTGAGGAATGCTAACAATAATGCTTTGATCAGAATTCAGGCGGTTAGGGCATTCGCTTCTGAAGTTAGGGGCAAATTTGCGTGCATTAAGTATCCAATTGCCCCGAACACCTTCTTTAAATCGCTTATCGCGAGCACTGTTTCGTTCTGCGTAAACAGATTCGCCTCTAATTTCCCGAATTCCCAAAGCGCGCCATCCGTGACAATCCCGTAAACAGGTATTGCGTTGTCATCGTTAATTTTCTGTGCAGCAACTAAGCCGGCCAGGCACTGTCCCCATCCTTCAATGAAGTCGCTTCGTTTCGCCTCGACCACAATAATGATCGGGCTCCCCAACACTGTTTTTCCTAAGGCTGATTTTGTTGAGATGAGATAATCAGGCGTGCCACTCAGTTGTGCATCGCAAGAAATTGATTGGTGGCTCCACAGCGTAAAAGCGTCGGCATATTCTTTGTAGACTTCTCTGAGAATTGGATAGATCACATTTTCACAATGCGCGGCTTCCGATGCAAATACGTTGATGTGCCGTTTACTAAATGTGAACTCCTCCAAAAAAGTCTCTGAGGGTTCAACGTCCGCGTATTGAATATAGTCGGCTTGGGTATATTTTATTTCATACGCTTCCTGAACCTGCATAATTGATTTGAAATCCGTAAATGCCATCTGATTATGCTCCTTTGACCGAAAACGCGATTTCCAATATTTAAAAACTATGGCGCGCGTTTTCGGTCAAGTACGCCAAAAGGTTGACGCTTCGGTGGGTTGATAGGCAATATCCAAATGCGGTGTCTCTTGCCGTGTACTTTCGTTGAAAAGACTATCAACGCCTGCCGCAACGAGTCCTGTCGTTAAAAGCGTGCGTTCAACCGGATAGGTTGCCTCGCCTGTCAGGAACATCTGTTCAATATTGTTAACCAAAGGTGAAAAGAAGTTTGCCAAAGTCGTCCGTGCGGGTGGCATCGGGAGATACATCTGTGTTGAAAGAATCTCATCGTTTGAACCGATATAAGCGGCGAAATTGAAATCTTGGACTAACCCGTTCATCAGAATTATCGTAGATTTCAATCCGTCGTTGTGTTCGTACTGATACGCGATCGGGTCTTTCACGATCTCTTTCAACTCATCCAACGTCGGAAAGGGGTTGTTAAATCCGGGACGTGATGGCGTAAGGGTATGACTCCGACAGAGTGCTGTTTCAAAGAGTTCGCGCGACCAGAGTTTCGTGTGATGTGCTTCCCAGAATGCGTCGCCGCGGTATGCCTGCAGCCATTTCACGCCGCTTTCGCCACCTTCGCGCCGTTCTACCATACACTGCAAGGTTTCTAAGGCGTGGAAATCGTAACTATCCACACCGCCGTAGCCGACACATACTGCCTCAGAAACTGGAACACCGAGCGGCATGTCAATAGAAGGCGTGCGCCACGTAACCGGTAGCGATGAACCTGCCATAAACGCGAAACCCATGGATTGTGAGATGTCGTACATCTCGCGCGCCCACTCCCAGTTCCATGAGAGATGTTTATCGTTAAATGCTGGCACCCCCCGTCCACTCCGTTCAAACACCTCAACCATTTGCATGAAATGCTCATAGCGCGGATAGTGGCGTTGTCCCTTTTCGTTGGTCGGATATTCGCCGTGCTCGCCGATGAGGAGCACACCGTCAACAGCCAATTCCTCGCCGCCGAGCGTGAGTGCCTCCGCGATTGTAGGGTACCCCTTCACTTCGGGGAAACGTTCGAGTCTGTCGCGACTGACATCGTTGTCTTTGACCTGTTCGACGTGGAGCGAGACGAGATCCATCGGTGGGTAGTGGTGTCGGCTGTTCCATCCGTAGCCTTCCAAGAACCGATCAACGATGTGCTGCGCGTGCGCGTATTTATGATAAATCGTCGCAATTGCAGCGATTTTGGGTCGTTTTTCCATTTTTCCTCCTTTAGACTTCACGTTGCTTCATTGTTTCGCACGCAATTCCAATAAGGCGTAGGTAAAACTGTGCATTTCCATGACTTGTTCCTCCAATTTTTTCAGTCTTTCAATTAGCGTCTTGGCATGATAAGTCTCCGAGGCAATCTCATCACGTATCACAACAATCTTTCTTGCAGCTTTTGCAAGCCTGCTATATCTTGCTATTTTTTTGTATAATTTTTCCAATAACTTGAGTGTTGGAGAATCAAAGGGGGAATCGGAATCGGAACCTGTGATTTTGTCCGCCACACGTGCCGGAAATAAGCCAAGCATAAATCCTCTTTCCAATTCAATAAGATGTGTATCAATAATATCTGCCAAAAGGAAATCAGTTATTCCAGGAGAATGCCACGAAGGAATTTTTAAGTATATATTAATGTTCTTATAAAGGGAAGAACTTTCAAAAATTCCTCTGATACAGCAGCGCTCGGTTGTGATAGCGGATAAGAAATTCTCAAGATCCTCTCGGAACTTATAGTCCTTATCCCAATCGTCGTTGTGTTCTGTCATAACATCTCTTATAGTGTGCTCTAATGAAGTTCTTGCTTCATATTCTTCTCTATAAACCCACGGGTCTATTTCTATATTCAGGCGATACACCGGATAAGGTGCTATCGAATAATAATGACGAGCCGAATAATATAATATCTCCTCTGCTTTCTGTTTAAGTTCGTCTATCTTAGCACGCTTTTCGGACCACGCCATTGATGCACGAAATATCTTCGCGCGTTTAGTATGACCCCCTTGCTCTTCACAAATTTTATTATAAGCACGTTCCAACGTATATCGCAAACTACCTTCTGGTAAGTCTGTTTCTTTTGCTATGTGCCTTGTGGCAAGTCCCTCAACCTCATATTCTCGCTCTTTGATTTTTTTCAAAGTTGGGTAATGTTCACGAGCATATTTTCGTAGAAGTTCAAAAGTGTGATTTTTAAATTTCCGTAACTCGGATACGTCTGTTGGTTCACCCCAACCATCCCATTCAAATACCATAATTATCACCTTTACATTTGATAGGGCGAAGTGTAGTTGAAGCGGCTCCTACCATTTCTTGCATCATTATTTCTAATCGGAGTTGTCGCCTTTTTATTCACATAGCATCGCTACGGGGCGTGAAGGTAGATTTTCTACCTGAAAAACCTGTCTCTGAATGTATAGAATCCGTTGGATGGCAAGTTGGTTTATTATACTGCGTAGTAGGTATAAATTCAAATAAAAAGTAGAAGTCTTAAAAAGTCGCGAGGTGGAATTTGTCCTTACAAATGAAACGATAAAGGAAAATGTTTCTGTGGTATTTTGGTCGAAAATGTGGTAGCCTAATATATTGCATTAATTGCATTAAAATCGCAGTTTTTTGAATATATTACAAAACCCTTCGCGAAAAAGGAGGTCAGAATGCGGCTATCACAAGAGGTTATTGAGAATCTGGCTGTTCAGTTATCGGTGAATCGAGTGGGTTCGGCGTGTGAGTCCGGGTTCGTATTACCGTTGGCATTGGGAGACGCGTCGGCTTTCTCGGCGGCGGATGCCGAATGTTGTTGATACCCCTTATGAGATGCTACTGCGGGAGTTCGGTAGGGCGACTCAAAAATCTCGCAAACGGTATTTGGCTCGTAAGCAGCGGGCACGTGTGAAAAAAGTCACCTCTCGAAAAAGAGCGTTATTTGTACAAGCATCTCGCAAAGAGGTTCTCGACCTTTGTAAAGAAACAACGTCGCTGACCTCAGCAGATTTTGACTTTAAGGAAAAAGTTGTATAATATTTATGTCCGCAATCGCAAAAGCGGGCGCGTATAATTTTTTCTATTTTAGTAGATCCCGTAATTACTTATACACTCAGCATCGGTGCGGTTAGGAAACCGCACCTACCGGGGGTTGAAAGTGTGTATTTATTTTTGGAATTTACTATAATTCTTTTCCGTCGAAGTCTGCACTCTCCGGGACATCTACAAAAGGGTATCCCACCGGCAGACGTTTTAAGCAACAGCAAACAAAGGAGATCCTAAAATGAGAAATATGACAATCTATGTCACGTTGGTATTACTTTGTACAATCACATTCACTGGTCAGTCTGCAGATGCACCTGAAAAACCGAAACCTAAATTTAGAGTTGAAGTATCAGTAGGATGCAACGATAAAAATACGAAAGCATTTATTGAGAGTCACACCAAGCGCGAATTACGTAGCCTTCAAGATGTGGAAATTGTTGGTATAGGCATAGCGGGTGGATATAAATTATCTATAGTAGCAATAGAACTTCAATCATCAGGGCGAAAAACGGGGGCTATAGCAGTCTCTTATGTATTTACAAGAACATTTGACCCTTTCTCACTACGGGATAAAATTAAAAAATTGGCAAAGGATAATTTCCCTTTACAATTGGACGGAGAAGTAACCGATCTTATGTGGCTTCATGAGGATCCCATGCACGTCTTAGAAGTCGGTCTGACGAACGATTTGGATAAAATATGCAAAGGTATTGTTGTTGATTTTGATACAAAGAGGCTTGAACCTGCTCGGAACGGGAAATAAACGACTGAGATTTATTTTGAACTCGAAAGTCCAATCTTTATGTCGCCTACGAGTAAACGTTCGGCATCGAAAGAATCAAAAAGGATATCCGCTAAAGGATGCTTGCACACAATGAAAAAAGTTTGATTTCCACTTGCTTATATGTCATACTATAATTAATCTTTAGTTATAGGATTTCAACACCTCGCGGGAGATGATACCCTCACGTATAGGAGGCAATATTATGCCTGCCAAAAGACACCATTTTTTACCACAATTCTACTTACGCGGTTTCTTAAAACACAATAGAAACCAATTGAATGTGATTAAATTAGATAAAGGCGGTCTTTTCAAAACTGATACTAAAAACATAGGATGTGAAACAGATTGGAATAGGGTCTGTGATGACAGAACTTCTGTAGAAGAGCATTTCGCAAAAATAGACGGTGCCACTTCACGAGTCCTAAACAAAATAGCCAAAAACGAAGTGCTTCCAACAGAAACAGATGATATAGCTTTGCTTTTCTACTTTGTCGCTAGGCTATCCATACATAATCCCTCTATGAGAAATAGCCTAAAAGTGGCTGAGATAGACCGTTTTAAACATTTTGGAAGATGGAAAACTTCAAGCCCCGGTATCTATTATGAAACTAAAAAGGATCAAGATCCAGAAAAATTAACTCCTTATGAACATATGAAACGCTTTGTAGAGGAAGGTAAGTATAAAATAAATTTTGACCATGGCTATTTTCTGAAATATGAAACAAAGTTCATAGAAGAAGACCTTATTCCGATGTTTTGTAACCTACAATGGACACTTTTAATAGCAAAAGATCCGACAGAAAGTTTTGTATGTTCAGACCGTCCCGCTTTTATGAGGACAGTATTTAGTCAATTACTCGGTGAAACAAAATTCATACCTGGTGTAACATTTTCACTACCTTTAAACTGGCGGATATGTTTATATGGCGATAGTCAAAATATTTACCCTGAAAAGTACTATATCCATAAAGAGGGTAGAGGAGATGACTCAGCAACAAGTGTGCCATCTCTTAACAGTGGCACAATATATGGAGCACAACGGCACATATATTCTGGCGATTTAAATTGGGAGATAACCACTGCCAGCGGAGAAAAGAGGAATGCGAATTCACTGATTGGAAAGAAAATTAAAGACGTGATAGGTGCTTGGTATAAACAATACCACTTTGAGGACAATTCTTTGAAAAACTTAGCACTTGATACAATTCGCCCTTAAGTTTGCTATGAAAATGTGTAGGTTGGGAACCCGACACATTCTCACACCGAAGGTTTGCTTGTTGGGTTTCGCTCTGTCTATTTCTATGAGCGTGTCATTGAAAAGCAGGTTTTCTTGATAGACTGAAGGGTTCTTTGTAATTCACTGCTCTACCCAACCTATGGGAACTACGTTTCTCTAATGAACTTGTAAATTTCTTTGACTTCGCTCGGAGACGTTAAAAACCATTCTGTTCCGAGTGCTTCCTCTATGTGCTTGCTTCGTACCTTCAGAATATCATGTATTATTCGCTCTATCTTCTTAGGATTATCAGTCTTAATATGGAGACCAATCTTGAGTCTTTCTGCTAGAACTGCTGTGCCGGTTTGCTGGTAAATCCTTATATATAGTTCTTGTATAGTCATACCGATTTTGCACTCCCAAACACTTTCGTCTTTGGATTCCGCACTATCTCGTTTCTGCTGGTCATAGTAAAGGTAAACTGAATTCCTACCGGATCCGATAGTCTCTTCAACATTCAGGTTCATATTTTTACTCGGATTTGGAATTGACTCTGGGGCTTCAGCTGTACCGGCAGCTATCTCAGCATACCTTCTGCGAACATTCTTGACCATATCAGGAATAACTTTCGGTTCAAGACCCATACGAGCACCAAATACGCGGTTCATATCTGGATATGTGCGAACCCACTTCTCGAAATTCTCAGCGGAGCGTTGCTTAAGCATAAGGTCTTCAACAGCTTTCTGATACTCTGGAGTGTTTTGAAGCTTGTCAACCTGCTCCTCCGTGAGGTTATGATCAGCAGCGAGACGTTTCTTAGACGTGCGTCTCCACCACGACTGTTCAGCTACGGCTTCTGCGGTTGTGGGTTTCGTAACTTTGGACTCGGTAGTTGTATCTTTATCCACCATTGTAATCCTTTCATATTGAATAATCAGACACGGATATCTACTCCTACGGTGATGGTATTGTGGAGTCAACATTTAGTGGTCTTTCAATCAACACAACCGGTGCCTGACAGCAGTCGCAATTTCCGGGTGCGACTGCGCGGATGTAGCATGTATCGCAGTAGTAGTAGAGATCGTGGAAAACGCCGTCTTTGATAGAGGAAAATCGGGTTACTTCCAGCAATTGCGTTTGCGGGAAGACACGACCTTTGATAACCAAGTCTTTTTCATGTAATCGCTCGTCAACAAAGAGAGCCTCCGCTAACGATGTCCGTAAGAGCGTGTAGTATTTCCCATCCTCGGTCTTGACACCGTATAGGTGTTCATGGTTACCAAAGAGTTCAACTTTATAGTGCGTGTGCATCTCCTCCGCTAAACAGACGATTTTGCCACGGAGTTCAACCTCCTTTGGTTTAGGTTCTTCGGCTGGAGGTTTCGCACCGCTCATGAACAGTATCAGTAGAATAAATAGAGGTGTTATTCTGTGAAAATTATGCGTCATTGGTATCCTTCTTTGCCGTTGTGTAGGACTTAACAAAATCTCAAGAATGTGTTAGAATCTATAAAAACCTATAAAACTCTACACTTTCTGTTGATTTCTGCCGTGCTTCCTGCTTCAACGTCCACTGCCTTTCAACAAGGTCTTACACGGACTCCACAGGCGTTTTACGTCTCCTCGCAACTCGTGGCGACGGTTAGAGGTCAAGCCGGACACAGATTGATAGCAGCGTTGAGGTCTCTATCTATTTCAAAACCACATTCGGAGCAGTGGTATGTTCTATCAGAGAGTATCAAGTCTGCTTTCTTATGTCCGCAGTTGCTACAGGTCTTTGAACTCGCAAAGAACCTATCTGCCTCGTCTAT
>JAAXHI010000418.1 GCA_012270875.1 Candidatus Poribacteria bacterium
TTTTAACGTTTGGTCAAGGGATCGATTGGTTTTCCGCCGATTTGTCCTACGACATTCAGCTACATTTCAGCACCCTCCAGCGACAGTCGCTAATAAAGAGTGACATGACATCGCTTGTGGAATTTCCAACCCGTTCTGCTTTATCAAGAACATTTTCTCTTGATTTCTTCAGATTAGCGGCCTCTTTAATCATGATGCTGTCATTTTTGTTCCCATTGGGTCCCATATTCACCGCTGAATCATCTAGAAAAGTCTTCCAGCATCAAAGAGTCTTCCAGTGCGCATTCGTTTTCCCTGAGATGAATTCGGTCCAGAATAACAGTCAGGCGATAATTACTGGACCTCTGCCCGAGGGACGTTTTTCTAGGATGCTTGGCATTCAAGATGACAAAACGCCATCTCCATCACATCGGCTCAATGAGAAGAAAGGCAAACCAGCGCCCAAAAGGTCTGTAAGGATTGCATTTACAGTAGTTCTAAAAACGCTGGACACGAGTGCTTGTCACAAGCTTGTCTACGCTACAACCGGAGAAACCTAGGCGTCTGTCAGAAACCCCATGGCCACGCGAACTATCTTATCTTTACTGAAATCAACGTTGGAGCGGTGTTGACCATTGACCTAGACATGGGTACAAGGGTTCTAGGCATGAAGGACCTTAAGTACCCAACGGGTACGAGTACACAAATATGTCGCCCACACAGTTATAAAAAGAGCAACCATGATTTCCCAGATGGGGTAACGACACTAGCGTTCTACCCGGTAGCCAGCCTTTTCTCCGGGGGAAGGGGCAGTCTACCTGTACTTATAGCGACGGGTATGGGAAATTTACCTGTTCCGCCGTGCATGTAAATGGAAATGGTGTATCATAAGGTCTCTATGGTCTTGTTTAAGCTCCTACAGTCGATGGGTGCAGTATTTCTTCATCTTCCTGGTGGATCGGTTGGATCAAGTAAAGTTAACTTATCAAAATACCTAAGCACGCGAGCGATAGGATAAAAAACAACGCGCACTAATCCCGTATCTTCGCTGATGCATGTTCTGTCAGAGAATGAATTTTCTGTCGGAAGAGTGGATGGTCAGAGACAAGTATAGGAGATTACAAAGTTCGACAAAGCCGCAAATATATGCTCGTGTCCTTAGAAGTCTTAATTTGATATGTTTGTTCCGTAGGAATATAGTGCATTCAACGTTGGTATCCTAGTCTTCTTCAGACATTCGTCACGCAATCTTCTATGCCCATTGGCGCCGAGCGTACTAAGATCGAACGTAGGAAACGGGGCCGAAATCACTGCTCCGTTCCTTTGACCTCTCCGCTTTGGGCACCAATCGTGTTCACCCTGCATTCCCAAATCGACTGACTAAAAATTA
>JAAXHI010000178.1 GCA_012270875.1 Candidatus Poribacteria bacterium
CGAGCGGCACCGCCCCAACTCCGAAGACCCTGCTGGGGGTAGTAGAAGGCATCGACAGCCTCGTTTACGGTTTCGTCCAATTCGACCTGTGGCACCTCAATACCCGTGGGACCTAAGTCAAGGTAGTTGCCGATGAGATAAGTGTTTCGGGTATGTTTAATCCGAAAGTTGACCGGAATCCCGAGTTCATTCGCCATATTACAGAAGGCGACGAGTCGATCTTCGTTGTATGGGGAGTGTTGGCTATCGACGGCGACAAAATCGTAACCCCCCTCTTCGACTCTGGCGACGAGTGCGTCGGCAGAGATTCCCATAGAGACGTTAGCACCGTAGATGTGTTCTCCGTTGTGAATCCGCTGTTTTAAATTGGCTGCTGACATATCATCCTCGCTTCTTTTTCTCTGCAATGCGTACGTAAGTTCAGTATCTATAAAACATAAATAGCATCGCGAGATGCTATTCTGAAACCGAGATAGGTGTTGCGATCACGACTGAATCTCTATAATTATACCCTAAAAATTGTTTTCTGTCAACGGATATGTTGTTTGTAGACAGGGGCATTCAATTTTAAGAAATTATTGGATTGGACGTCTTTTTTTTAGGATTCGCTGCGACAGGCTGCGACAGGCTGCGAATTTTTCAGCGTTTTTTCATAATACATAACATATATTAAGTATTTACACCTGCGAAAAGGACAACACCAAGAACGGACAATTGAATGCCCCTGCGTTTGTAGAGGGCAATTAGTTATTAGTGGTTAATTGCGTATGGAAAATGGGTTTTATCCGCGGAGGAGTTGCATCTGTCGGTTGTCGAAATGGCGTTCCGATTTTTGGGTAGGACGGATGCGCCATGCGTCTGGTAAGCGGACGAGTGTGTTGATGCTATCTGGGTTCTCGAAGTATGCGTCGTTCAGTTGCCAGAATTGGAGGCGGGGATAGGTCTTCTGATTGTGCTCAAAACTGCCCATATTCTCTGCTTGCTGCCGCATTCTCGCGCTGACGGGTTCAATGGTGATAAAGATCCCGACTTCTGCGTTGTGCTGATCCATCACGTGACAGAAGGCGCGGACTTGGGTGATGGTAGGTTTGCCGGTTTTGACTTCAGCGAGGATACGGGCGTTTGTCTCTTTCATCTGCTGCGGATTCCAGAGCGTGACGTGTCCGACACCGTCGAGTCCGCCGTCGCCGACATCTTTCGTTGGGTTCAGTCCGAGCCGCGTTACCGCCCAATTCGAGAAGTCGTGATATTTACGTTTGTCGCCATCGGTCAAGAGTTTTCGGACTTCCTGCATGTTGATTGGATAGCCCTCGATTTGGTAGTCTATTGAGGGTTCCAATCCGTGTCGGTCTGCTAAGCGTTGCCGCATTGGGTCGAGTGCAAGGATTGTAATGTCAATTCCCATCCATTGGCGTTTGAGGGTATGCGCCGCATCAATCGTCGTGCCGCAGCCGCAGAAGGGATCGAGAACGATGTCGCCTTCGTTGCTGGAGGCGGTTATCAAGCGTTCATAGAGGGCAAGCGGTTTCTGTGTCGGGTAGCCGAGGCGTTCTTTAGACTTGCTTGTAAGTGGATTTATGTCTATCATGACATCCTGCACTCTTCTCCCCTTTGATGTGGACAAATATCGCTTGAACCCTGGCACCTTACCTTTCGGGGGCCAATAAATTAAACCATTCGCGTCCAAGGCATCCAATTTTTTGTGAACCGAGAGGGATTCATAGTTTTCAGGCGGTTCAACGCCTTGGGGCCACGCTTCCCTACGCGGTGCCCGCCAGTGATTACCCACGACATTTGGATCTACCCCTCGCCAAGGTTTTCCGGATTCGCCATGTCTAATACCCGATGCATTTAGATTGTCTACTCGGTAGAATCCCTTTTCATCCTGATGGCGATAGGCCTTCTTCACATACGCTGGATCGTGCGCCGTATACACTGGATTCCATACTCTCTGGTTACTTTTGCTATAGAATAGGATTGTGTCGTGGACTCTGCCGTACTGCTTGCCGTCGTTATGTGCATTCGTGCGTTGCCAGATGATTTCGTTCCTGAAATTATCCACGCCGAACACAGCGTCCATGATGCCTTTGAGATAGTGGCTTGCAGTCGGGTCACAGTGGAGGTAGATACTACCAGTAGGTGTGAGTACGCGGTGCATTTCGGCGAGTCGGGGTCCCATGAAGGCGAGGTATGCCCGCATCGCGCCACTGTTGCCGGAGACAGCGTTCTGTAGCACTAAGTCGTACCCCTTGAGGCAGTTGTCGAGTGCTTTGTAGGTGTCGTTGGTATAGGCGCGGTGTTCGATGTCGGCGCGAGCGTCTTGTGCAGCGGTGTCCCACGTCCATGTATCGGTAAACGCTTTTTTCTGTGCAAGGGAGTCGCCGATGAAGGCGTTATAGTCGCGTCCAGAGTTGAAGGGTGGATCGGTGCAGATTAGGTGGACGCGTGCGTCGTCGAGTTCGCGTAGGATTTCGAGGTTATCGCCGAAGTAGAGTTTGTTCATGGTTATTGGTTTTCAGCCGTCAGCCATCGGCTGGCGGATTTTCAACTTGCAACGGTTGCGCGTTGGATTTGGGAGTTTCTGTTTTATGTTTCTAAACTATAGTATGTCTCTCCTGCCGCAAGTGCATCACGGATATCTGCAAAGAGATTATATGCTTCCTCAAATTCAGCGAATTCAGCAATAACGCGTTTGGAACCATCTTGAGCTGTTAAGACGAGTTGACTTTTACCAGGGTCTTCCCCTTCTACACTCAAATTTTTGTACTGATAGAAATTTATGATTTCTAAGTCATCCGTCACGATGTACATAATTGTTCTCCTTTATGGTTATTTGTGATGTCCAGCAGACACCGAGACCTACCTTTATGTGTAAAATACAGAGTTCGTTCACTCTAAATTCCCAAAATTGTTTTCGTATACCGTTTCAACTTCGCTGGGAGAAGTAAGGAACCACTCTGTTCCAGGTGCATTCTGCATGTGCTTGCCTTGAAGTTTTAGAATATTCTGTATTGTCGTCTCCATCAATCCGAATTCATTGGTTTTAATAATGAGACCAACCTTTGGGTATTCTGGGAGTGCTGTGCGCGTTTGCGCACTAATTCTGATGAGAGGATCGTTTCTAGCCTTGCCGATCTTGCACGCCCATACTCTTTTACCCTCCAATTCTGCTAAACGACGGTAAACCGGATAATAATAAAGATAAACTGATTGCTTGCCAGAACCGATAATTTTTTCAGGCTCTAAATCTAAATTGTTAGGTTCGGGATCCACGCTGTCGTCATCCTGAGCGCTTGAAGGGATCAACCAATTAGCACCTTTATCAGGATTGCTTGCTTCCCCTTCTCGCCTCATGTTGTAAAGTGCAAGGGTGACAGGATTGTTAAATTGAGCACGCGAGGGCAATCCATCCCGTTCCAGATGTGTTTCTTCTACATCGCTTATTATCTTTTGTCTTTGAACAGTCTGCCCTGCAAATAACTCTTGGATGAGTTTTTTAGCTATACCTGGTGTGAGAGGTTTCTCAATATATTCGTACTGGTTATTCATAAACTTGTTTTCGCCTTATTTTTAAGGATCCAGGCAGATGAGGTAGATACAACCCTTATGTATTTCGCATAGAATTTCGAGGTTATCGCCGAAGTAAAGTTTGTTCATCAGGACTTACACAATTTTGACTGCAGCCCGTTCTGTTAGATGAGAATTTTCGGAAAACACAACCGTCTCCTGCCACAAACTAAGAAGTTTGTGCTACAAAAGGGCAGCATGCGTAAGTCCTATTCATAATTGGTTTTCAGCTGTCAGCCGTCGGCTGTCAGATTTTCAACTTGCAACGGTTGCGCGTTGGATTTGGGAGTTTCTGTTTTATGTTTCTAAATTATAAATCTAAACTCTAAAATTAAAATAGCGGATAATGGGGGTAAAGTCAAGTGAAAAACATTAAAGTTTGGAGTGTCGTTTTCAAAATAGGTATGCTGGTATTTAAAGGAAAATAATACCAAATCTAAAAAATAAGCTCACATTTCAGAGGTATTGAAACTTATCACAGGTTTCCGCACATAAGAGCGCAATGAATTGCGCAACTACAAACCCGTTTTTGATAATGAAAAGCATTTATTCAGAAGAGGACTTTAAGAGGTAGTGCGTAAGTCCTATGATAATCTAATTCTTTGCGTTGTTTTCTATATTCTGAAAAATGATATTGAATTTTCTATAATAATATGAAATAATATATTATTATGGAACGCGGATTAGTAAAAATTGGTATGGTAAAATGGGGGTAGTTTATTCAAACTCACCTACTTAACGCGAAACTCACGTAAAAGTGAGATTCATTTCTATAGGAGATTGAACGGCATGAAAATTATGACGGTATTAGCAGGATTTGTGTTGATGATAGCCTTTTGTGTTATCAGCACGAGCGACATGGCACAGGCGGAGGAAGTCTTGGGTACAGGAACGGAGTCCCTGATCGGAGGCGACCTAACCGATCCAGAAGACGACGGTAATCCTGAAGCAGATGAGGGTTACAACGCCATTTTCACAGCCAACGAGGAACCCGGATTCGCGGGCGGCGAATTTTCGTTTAACGTCTTCGATAACCTTCTTGGCCCCAGCAATGACAAATGGTGCTGCGGACGTGGCGGCGGCATTCCAGAGGAAGGTCTACATGTGACAGCTGAGCTTGAGGATGCGTACGCATTGACACACTTCACTGTATCTTCAGCGAATGATGTCCCTGCAAGAGATCCTACAGTGTGGGAAGTTCAGGGGTCAAACAACGGTGAGGATTTTGACACCATCTTTGCTCACGACGGGGATAGCTTTTGGTCGGAGCGACTGCAAGTCGTCCTTTTTGAGGCGGGAGAAGATTTCGATGTTCAAACCACCCAGTATCGGTTTTTTCGGCATGTTACTTTTGACACCGCATCAAACCCGGCTGGCGCGTACTTTCAAATTGGCGAAATTGAGTACTTCGGCGATGCTAATTTGACAGCCGTAGATCCTAAAGCTAAACTCACAACCACATGGGGCAGCATCAAAAACGACCGATAAGCGCACATATCGGACATTTTCTAAATCGGCTCGGATCGAGTAATAACTTGGTTTGAGCCGTTTTTTTTATTTATATCCTCAAGTATTTTTTGAAAATTGACAGGATCGGGTTTTCAGGGTCCGATGTTGCGGGTGACAAAAAAGGATAACGACGGTGGAGATAACATGAAACCTTACGAATACCTCGAACATACGGCAGATATGGGGTTGCTGGTTAACGGCAAAAACCTGTCTGAACTGCTGACGCATGCGGCGCAAGGATTATTTGAGACGATAGCGGTTGTGGAGACGGTTGATGAGACAGTATCAGTTGAGATCCATCTCACCGCTGAGTCTGTGGAAGAGTTGTTTGTGGCATGGCTTGATGAACTCATCTTTCGACACGAGACGGAGGAGATTTTTTTTAAACGCGCAGAAGTTCAGCGGTGTAGTGAAACGGAGATTTTCGCGACGGTTTACGGCGAACCGTCAAATTTTGATAAACACGAGGTTTATACAGAGATTAAGAGTGTCACGTATCATCAGTTGCAGGTTGCACAAAAGAGTGATGGGAGTTGGTTTGCACAGGTTATTTTCGATCTGTGATATAGCGGTCAGCCATCGGCTATCAGCCGTCAGCGGGAGCGCGGATTTCGATTTGTTGTTTCTATGGGTAGAACTGATACATTGTGGTGTTTAGGAGGACATTTAAGAGGCTCCACGTACTGCCCATGAGGTAATCGCCGAGGACTAATCCTAAGAAGAACGGAATGGCGCGTCGATAACTCTGGATGCCACCGTGCCGGAGGATGAGCCATTTTAATGTTAAAGCGATGAGCAACGGAATCCAGAGATCGGACATCTCTTGGTTGCTCGCCATGACGTAACCGAGCGGATGCAGCGGTAGCCAGAAGAATTTGACGCGAAGGTATGTCAGCACCATCATGACAGAGAAGCCGATGCCCATGAATATCACACCGAGCCAATCTGTGTCGAGCGGATAGGATATCCAGTTCGTCAATCGTCCGAAGTATTCTCTACCGTAGCCGAGTGCCCAGGGTCCGAAGTAGCCGGAATCTGCGCCGAATCGGTAATAGAGATGGAGTTGTACCCAGAAGGCGATAAACACACCGAAAATAGTGGCAATGATGATGGTCAGGAGCATCCGACGTTGGTTAATATTGGCGAGTTCAGCGATCTTAAATGCCTCTAACTGGTGCGGCATCTGTTGCGGACGGTAATCACGGTTGAAAAAGCAGACGGAGAGTGCCGTCAAGTTCTGTGCACCGAGGCGGTGTGTTCCCAAGATGGTGTTCAAGATGTATCGGGGTGCCTGCCAGTGGTAGGCGTGGACGAAGATACCCGATTCTGCCCGGATACGCGTCGTCACCAGCGGTGTTATGAGGAACAAGATAGCGAAAGAGATCGCAAGCCAGGGTGCCATACCTGCTTTGTAGAGGAGAAACGCGAAGAGCAGGATACCGAGGACAAATCCCCAAACAGCGACCCGATACGGCATCGGTTCATCGTCCTGTTGTGGCGGCGGTTCTCGTCCGCGGGAAGGCAGTGCGCTTTTCAAAACGGCACTGAAATGCCGTTTGCCGGTCCAACCGAAAAAGAAACAGAGTCCGACAAAAGCACCGATCGTCTGTTCGTTAAGGTAAGGGAAGCGTGGAATAGCATTCCATCCGACGGCTTGCGCTAAAGCGACTTCGTTTCGGTAGAGGAAATAGAACAAGGTTGTCGAAAAGAGGACATCCAACGGCATGAGGAACATAATGCCGATAGCGAACGGATAAAAAGCGGTGATGATGGTGCCGTAGTAGCTGAAGGGGGGTTCGTGGAATCTGAAGAAGCGGCGTGTTACAGGGATATGCGGAAGGACGGGATAGAGATGGCTTAACCCGTTGAATAGACTGATGCCCGCGGCGATTGCGAAGCCGATCCACATCCGCTTGTTTCGGAAGAAACCGGATTTCGGATCTGTCATCGCCAGTGGGAGTTGAATAATCGGGAAGGTGAGGCGTTCGCGTTGTGACCACTGCCGACGGAGGATCGTGTTGAGGCAGAGAAAGATAAATGCTATGACTCCGAAAAGCAACAACCACGCGCCGATTACCGGTAGCCACACCTGTAAATGCAGCGGACGGTATAGGCTCGATTCGCCGTGGTAGTAGCCGCGGAGTGCGTCTCTATCTGAAACAGTGAGCCATTGCGGGAGATGATGCCAAAATAGGGTGCGCCATTCGTTTTCTTCTGTTGCGAACCAGAAACTGTGTCCAAGTACGGAGAGGATCGCTTGTAAGACATCGCATCCAGCGAGCGTTGTGGCGAAACTGAGTGTCACGTAGAGCAGTAAGAGTTCGCCTTGTCCCAAGGCAACATTACTGTTTAGGAGGCGGATGACGGCGTTAATCACCATAACTGCGGTGAGGATGAAGATGACATTAGATAACGGGACGACCCATGTCGGAAAGGTGTAACGTACGACTTCCATCTGGATGAGGAAATAGCAGTTAATCGGTGCGGTAATAGCGAAGATACATAGGACACGCCATGTGAGGGCGCGCTGTTGGGGGAGAGCAGTCAATGTTAATCCGCCTCTGTCTATCTGTAGGATGTTTCGTTGATTGTAGCAGATATATAGTGTAGAGGCAATTGGTTTTTGGCTTTCGGCTGTCAGCCGTCAGCCGTCGGTTGTCAGAGGAATAGTTGTCGGTACCCAGTTATAGTAGATTCCGTAATTACTTATACACTTAACATCGGTTCGGTTAGATGAAGATTAATTTTTTAATTCGGTAATTTCGTAACAATCCCGGTGCGGTATAGTAAAACCTATAGTTAATCTCTCCCTGCGAGGCAGCTGTCAAACAGTCTGAATACCTATAACAGGCAGTCAGACTGGCACAAACTGGAGGTTTATGCTACAAAGATGTCCATTTATTTGTGGGCTTCACTATAAATTGACACCTATGGTACGC
>JAAXHI010000346.1 GCA_012270875.1 Candidatus Poribacteria bacterium
CCGACGATCACCAAAGATGGTGTCACCGTCGCCAAAGAAGTCGAACTCGAGGATGCCTACGAAAATATGGGCGCGCAGATGGTCAAAGAGGTCGCTTCTAAAACCAGCGATGTCGCCGGTGATGGTACGACCACAGCTACTATTCTTGCACAGTCCATTTATCGCGAAGGCTTGAAAAACGTCGCCGCAGGGCACAACCCGATGGCACTCAAGCGCGGTATTGAAAAGGCTGTTGAATCAGTCGTCGGCGCAGTCCATGGCTTGAGCAAAGAGGTCTCTGAAAAAACCGAGATCGCACAAGTCGCCGCTATCTCCGCAAATAACGACAATGCTATCGGTGACCTCATCGCTGACGCGATGGAACGGGTCGGGAAAGATGGCGTTATTACCGTCGAAGAAGCCAAAAGCCTCGAAACGAACCTCGATGTCGTTGAAGGGATGCAGTTTGATCGCGGTTACCTCTCACCCTACTTCGTCACAGATGCCGATCGGATGGAAGTCGTTTTAGAAGATGCCGCAATCCTTATCCACGAAAAGAAGATCAGCAGCCTCAAAGATCTCGTGCCTGTGTTGGAACGCACCGCACAGCAGGGCAAACCGCTGTTGATTATCGCTGAAGACGTTGAAGGCGAAGCACTCGCAACCGTCGTCGTCAATAAGATTCGCGGAACCCTCCGCTGTGCTGCCGTTAAGGCACCCGGCTACGGCGACCGTCGTAAAGCGATGCTTGAAGACATCGCCGTCTTGACGAACGGACGCGTCATCTCCGAAGACCTCGGCATCAACCTCGAAAACATTACCCTGAACGACCTCGGCAGTGCCAAACGTATCGTCATCGACAAAGACAACACGACTGTTGTTGAAGGCGAAGGCACAACTGAAGCGATTCAAGGACGTATCGACCAGATCCGTAGACAGATCGAAGACACAACATCCGACTATGATCGTGAGAAATTGCAGGAACGCCTCGCAAAACTCGCCGGTGGTGTCGCTGTCATTAACGTCGGTGCTGCTACGGAAGTCGAGATGAAAGAGAAGAAAGCACGCGTTGAAGACGCAATGCATGCCACACGCGCCGCCGTTGAGGAAGGCGTTGTTGTCGGTGGTGGGGTCGCACTTGTGAGATCCCAAGCCGCACTCGATAGCCTTGAACTCGAAGATGCTACCGAAACTGTCGGTGTCTCCATCGTTCGCCGGGCGCTCGAAGATCCGCTCCGTCAAATCGCGAGAAATGCTGGACAGGAAGACTCCGTTATCATCGCCAAAGTCAAAGACGAAGGCGGAAACGTCGGCTACGATGCGCATCAAGATCGTTTCATCGACATGTTTGAAGCGGGCATCCCCGATCCGACGAAAGTCGTACGGGTCGCACTCCAGAACGCCGCCAGTATCGCAGCGTTGATGATTACCACCGAAACTCTCATTGCTGAACTGCCTGAGCAGGAAGCACCGGCACCGCCGATGCCTCCAGGTGGTGACATGCATTATTAGACCATACACGCATTTGGTGGCGTGGTTACAAACCGTGCTACTCAAAAAGCGAAGGCGGGGTACTCAACCCCGCCTCTTTTTTTACGACTATTAACGCTCAGTGGTCAGTCTCCCTCAATCCTTATAGGAGTGGTTTGAAAACGTTTCTACTGACAACCATTCTTCTAAGAACCACTACCCATCACCCACCAAAAACCACTCACACTCCCGAAGCACAGTAGAGACCTCAATTGTATGCATACACGGCGATGTCCCGTCAGGTAACGCCTGACATCCGTATTCAAACCCCAAGTTCAGACACGGACTACACGGCATCTCTCCACGAACGATACCCGCATTACGGCTCCAAGGTCCCCACTGTGCAACATTTGTCGGACCGTGTACCCCGATCACCGGCGTTCCGATCGCAGCGGCGAGATGCATCGGGCCGCAATTGCCGCTCACAACTAACGCTGCATCCGCAAAAAGTGCAGCGAGTTGGTTAACATCCGTCTTCCCCGCAAACACGACTGCTCGACACCGCGTCCGTGCTGCAATCGCCTCGGAGACTTGAACCTCAGCAGGCGCGCCTGTCAAGACAATCTGCACTCCGTGGCGTTCAACAAGTACGTCTGCTAACGCAATATAGTGTTCCTGGGGCCACCGTCTACGCGGTTCACCACGCCTACCTGCTTCGGGGTGTAGGACCACAAACGGCACATCAAGCGAGACCTGTTCTTTAACCAAAGCCTCGCGAACCCACGTGCGCGCCGTCTCGCCGAACCACGTTTCAAGCATGAACTCTTGCGTAGGACACGCCAGTTGCATCGCGATGTCCAAGAAGTTTCGCACTTCGTGCCGTCCTTGAATGTGTTCAACTGTCTCCGTGAAGAGAAAATGACGGTATTGTCCTTTCGTCCGAAACCCGACCCGTACAGGTGCACCGGTAGCGTAGGCAAGGAGCGCGCTCAATCGGGGCCAATGCTCCAGGTCGATTGCCCAATCGAACCGCTCGCGACGGAGCACTGCAAACAACTGATACATCGGCATTCGGAAAGGAATACGCTTATCAATATAGGGACAGTCCGTTAAATAACTCAGATTGGTTGGGGATGCTAACATCGTGAATTCGGTGTCTGGAAAGGCGTGCCGTATGGCACGGATGGTCGGGACAGCCAGAATAGTATCACCCAATGCGGAGAGTTGAATAAAAAGAATTTTTTTCGGGATCTGTGGGACTCGGACGCGCCTACAGAATAGACTGAGCAGGGCGCAGAGTGGGATGCCGAGGTAACGGTCTAAGTATTGCTGAAAACGACTGGATTGCATAATGGTTGTCAGCTTTCAGTACTCAGCAATCAGCCATCAGAATATCCTTTTGCTGACGGCTGATGGTTTCCGACAGCTGACGGCTATCTTACTGACAACTGAGTACTGATAACTATTCCGCTGATGGCTAACTGCTATCTTGCTGATTGCTGACTGCTAACGGGCATACCCATACAATTCAATTTCTGCGATCTTTGCGAGTGCCGTTGTCGGTCCTTTAAGTTTGTAGACATAACGTCCGCGCCGCGTATTTCCGTCTGGTGTTTGGACATTTTCTCGGTCGAGTTGTAGGTTCTCTCGGCGTGCCGCCGCGTCGTCCGTCGTCCGTCGCACCAATACTTTAATACTCGCTGTTGTGGCGACCTTTTTGAGCCGAATATCAATCACCCGATCCTTATTTGTTCGCTGATCATAGATTTCTTCCCACTCTCCGAGCGAGTTCAACGCTTGTACCTCAAACTCCTGCAGATTTGAAGAGTGGATGACGATCCGATAAATTGACTGTTTCTCCGGTAAATGGATGAATGCCTCTGAGGGTATATCAAGTGTCGCCGCTTGGATGGTATGACTCTTCTTGCGTTGCGACTGTCCGACGGTCTCCATATTACCATCAATGAATGATGGGTCGCTGGCAGCAACACCGGGTTGGAGGGCATAGTTTTCGCTCCACTCCTGCCCGAGTACACAACCGTAGCAGAGGCACATCAATCCGAGCAACGGTAATATGTAAAACAACCCCACATTTTTTTGCTGTTGAGGTTTGTACGACCATCTTCTATCAATATTTCTGACGTTGAATGTATTACGCACTTTTGCCTCCTGATTACCACCTGATTCCTTAGAACCGATAACTGATAGTTGATGACTGACGGTTTCCGACTGCTAACTGCTGACAACTGAGTCCTGATAACTGGTAACTATTAACGGCTACTCATCTTCGCTGTAGGTTTTGATTTAATTGCCGCCGATTTTGATTCAATCCTTCAATATACTTAAGGATGTCTGCTTTAGTCAAAGGTCGAACATTAAAATAGAAGTTCCGAAAGAACGGTACGAGGTCTTCACCCGCCGCCTGGTTGAAATAATAGACCAGCACGCTCGTTGGCATCAAGTCCTCTAATCGTTGGTGAAGTCCGTCCGCTTCCATTAATTCAAAGACCGTAATATAAAAATCGGCACCGAATCGTTCCCACAATTCAGCCACAAGTGTATAGGCGTAACGATACCGCCACTGTGTCAGTGGACTATTTTCCGCATGTCCACCCCAATTTTCGAGTTCATTCACACCATTGATATCGACGCGGGCATCCGCCTTGAGGCTACCGAGTTTTGGGTGTAAGCCATCTTTTGCATACTCCGTCTGAATCAAGACAGCGATGCCTTCCGAAAACCAGACCGGTAAATAATAGATATTCGTAAAAGCGTGTGTCAGTTCATGTG
Organism: Candidatus Poribacteria bacterium; assembly: GCA_012270875.1. GTDB lineage: Bacteria > Poribacteria > WGA-4E > WGA-4E > WGA-3G > WGA-3G. Next base: position 4,240 of record JAAXHI010000346.1, read on the forward strand.
CGCGAACCCCATGCTTTTCATACATCTGCATCGGGAAGTCCATCTTTATGCCTTCAATAGATTTCACGTATCGTCCGTCCAGCATGCCGCTACGGTACTGTGTCGTTGTAATTGCGCTGTGTCTACTACCTCTATACGCATCGTGTAATGTTACGTGGATTTTATGTTCTGGATGGAACCCGAAATGTTTGTGCATCGCCTCGTAAAGACTCTCCATATAGACGAGCGCGCTTTTCGCAAATTCCTTGCGTTCAGCGATTTCGTCAAATGTTGGCAGCTGCAGCAAATCTTCAGCAAATTTAATCGTATAGTGATCGCTCTCACCCGACAGTCCATCTGGTGCGATGTCCGGTATGGATTTCGGACGTTCGAGCATTAGGGAACTCGCGTTCCGTTCTTCAAGAAGCCGTTTCTCACGACGCTGCTGTGCCTCTTCAAGCGCGGTGCACCCATTGAAAACGAGTGCAGCGACAAGCAGCATCGGTATCACACACCAAAAGGTCGCAGCAAGGCAGCGTCTGTTTTTTTCTTTCATGATGCCCTCTCTTTTCTTTAGAGCGGTACCGCCTTCGATTTATCACCGATGCGGCGCATGGTAATTTCCTGTTCAATTGTTGGGTCGGGCAGCCCTGTCTCGGCGAGCCTACGTTGTAGAAAAGCATCCATGTCGGCTTTCAAACGCGCAACGACATCGTCCGCTTCCTCAGCAAGATTATAGACCTCGTCTGGATCCTCTTCAAGATCGTAGAGTTCCAAATCCGGGGTATTATAAACAGCAGGCGTGCCACCGGTTTCAACAATCAATTTCCATTTCTGTGTCTGCCACCCGCGCTTTTTCATCCATCCACACTCGGTAAGATAGATCGCCTCCGTCGTGCCGTCGTGTCTGCCGTTTTCCATCAGCGGACGTAGGCTTTTGCCTTCCATCTTCTCGCGTGTCGTTACTGCGTCCAATCCGGCGTAATCGAGGATCGTTGGCGCAATATCGGTGAGACGGACGAGCCCGTCAAGTCGCTGCCCCTCTTGAAGGCGTGCGGGGCAGTGGACAATCAAGGGGACATGGCAATTCGTCTCGTAAAGTCCGTGATGATCGTACCAGAGTTCATGTTCGTCGAGTTCTTCACCGTGATCAGCAGTAATAATCAGCAGTGTCTCCTCCAGCTGCCCAGAATCCTGTAGATACCGAAAAAGCTGCGCGAGACACGCGTCCATATAGGCAATCGAGGCATCATACTGTGAATTGACATAACGTATATCCCGCCAGAGCCGCTTCTTTGCAATGTTTTCAGGGTCTGTCGGATCCGGTGTGCACATCCACTGCCGGAAATAGTCTGTGAAAGGTTCACATGCGTAAACAGCATCCATACTTCGATTGTTTGGATCACATTCGTCGCCGCTATAGAACATCCGTTCAAAGGGAAGCGGTGGATGATAAGGTGTATGCGGATCCCAATAGTGGAGGAAAGCGAACCAAGGCTTATCTTGTGCCTGCGCGAGATCTAAAAGTGCCATCGCTGTCTCGTTAACCGCTTCCGCCTTCCGGGCTTTTCGGAAACCACTTTCCCACTGATAGCCGCGATACTGTCCTTCAGGAAAACCGCGCTGAAACCAGCGTCCCAAATTGTCCGCAGCGACAGTAAAGTATCCCGCTTCACTCAGCAACTCCGGCACAGTCTTAACATCTGTCGCTAAGTTCAACGTCCCGCCCTGCGTGATAATTTGGTGCGACAGGACATCCTTACCCGTGAACATCGTTGTATGCGCAGGGTGCGTCGGGATATGCGGACTGATACACTTCTCAAAAAGCGTCGATTTTTCCACTAAGGCATCAAGGTGCGGTGTCGTCAGGTGGCGATGCCCATAACAACTCATACTCGATGCCCGAAGTGTATCCAATGAGATGAGGATGATATTACGCAAACTTTTGCTCCTTTATTAGTTGTCAGCCGTCGGAAACTATCAGCCATCAGTCGTTAGACTGATTACTAACCACTGCGCTTATAACACTTTTATCGGGTTTATGGATGACATAGAATTTAAAGAGTACCTCTTATTGAGTACCGACAACCATCCCTCTGACCGCTGATGGCTGATGGCTACTAAAAACCTAATCTCCTGCTGCAACTTCCGCCGCCGAACCTTGCGCCGCACGAATCGCCTCACAGAGGTACGTAATCCCCTCAGGAACATCGTCCACATGACAATAAGCATAGGCAAGCCGGATCGCCTTCACTGGATCATTGGCGTAATGGAAAGCACTCCCGTTGCTATAGCCGACTCCCTTTTCCGATGCCAACTGTTGCAACTTCTGCATATCCGTCGTTTCCGGCAGATCTATCCAGAGGAAAAGTCCACCGCGCGGTCGCGTCCACGTGCAGAGATCACTGACATGCGTCTCAAGGGTATCTACCACCGCCTGACATTTCGCACCGACAGCAGCGTTCGTCTTCACAAGGTGCGCTTCAAGATGCTCCATAAAGAATTCAGCAACGATCGCACTCGCCAACGCGCTCGTCCCACCGTCCCAACGGTTCTGATGAATTTGCCCGTAATACGGCTGTTGCGCCACAAAATAGCCTTGTCGAACGCCTGCACCTAAGATTTTGGAGAACGTCGCAATAAAGATCACCCGGTTCGATGTATCCAACTTAAAGAGCGAATCCGGTGTTGGGGTCGAGGTAAAGTCGATATCGCCGTAGCAATCGTCTTCAACAATTATGGTATCGTATTCCTCTGCTAACGCCAGCATCCGGTGTCGGCGTTCAAGCGAGAGGATTGCCCCGGTTGGGTTCTGATGGTTCGATGTCGTATAAATCAACGCTGGACGGATATTTTTCGATTTGAGTTCTTTGAGCTTCGATGCCAACGCATCCATATCCATGCCGTCAATATAGTCCATTGACACGCCTTCAATGTTCGCCTTGAAATGTCGCATGATGCCCAAGGTCCCACTGTAAGTGAATTCTTCTGTTAGGACAGTATCGCCGGGATTGATCAGTGTTCCGAGTACTAATTCCAGTGCCTGCATAGAACCGGAGGTGATCGAAATATTATCTATCGGTAGCGGAACACCCTCGCGGCGTTCAAACCGCATTGATGCGAGTTCACGCAGCCCGCTATAACCGGATTCACCGGGATAGTTGACCAAATCGCCGCCCAATTTTCGGAGTGCCTTCTCACTTGCGGCAATAAGCCCCTCCGTCGGGAATGTATATGGATCCGGACGTCCACCTGTAAAAGCAAAATCTTTCATAATACGCTCCTTCTTGTAGACAGATTTGCCTGACTGAGTGCATTATAACAGACTTTTTGAAAAAAAATCAATTAGTTGTCGGTTGGCTGTCAGCCATCAGCTTCCATCGGCTGTCGGTAATTAAGATTTTCGCGTATCAATTCCACAGCCGCTCTAACTCTGATTCAGACGAACAGTCCTACAGGTCCACCATCACCCCATCTTCTATCCTGCCATCCTTCTACTGAGTACTCAGGACGATTTAGTTTTCGTTTACATAAGTTAACGTTTTTTCCGAAATATCGCGAGCACAGCTCGCTCCTACAGAGGAAAGTATATCCATATATGAGGTGAATTTTTAAAACTAAATTCCCTTGACTGAGTACTGACAGCTAATTTGACACCAATTCCATAATATGCTATACTCTCGCTATCTTTTTAAAAACAGAGTCCTACACGCATTTATTGACATGGCAGCCCGAAACCCGCTCCAAGAGCTCACATTTGAACCGATGCATCTCGACGACTTACAACAGGTCTTAGAAATCGAAAATCAATGTTTTGAGAATCCGTGGAGCAATACCTACTTTACAATATCCCTGAAGCGACCCCGGTCGTATGAACATTTCTATGTTGCACGACGCGAGAAAACCGTCGTCGGCTATATAGTGTTTAACATGCTTCATGAAGAAGCACATATCCTGAACATCGCTGTACCCCCCGCCTGTCAGCGGCAAGGCATCGGCAAATATCTGCTCGCCTCAGCCCTGGAAATGATACAAGCGGATAACGGGCGCGAGGTGTTTCTGGAAGTCTCTGTCAGCAATTTACCTGCACAGTATCTCTACCGACAATTCGGGTTCCGCATCTGCGGCATCCGAAAAAACTACTACGGACGCTATAAAGACGCTTACGTTTTTCGTAAAGGAGCAGCAGATGATGCTACTTAACCTCTTAAGCCGCACTTTTTCAGCGACTACACCCTTATCCCTCTCAACCCGCCGACAAGAACCGCGAACCGTCGGCAGAAATGGTTGGCGTGTCATCGAAGAAGAGGTGGATTGGAACCCTTCTGAAACGACTATTATTGTTGTCGATATGTGGAACGAGCATTGGTCGTGGGGCGCGACAGAGCGCGTGAACGTGATGGCACCCCGAATGAACATCGTGCTTGGACGCGCAAGACAAAACGGCATACAGATTATCCACGCACCCTCTGATACGATGGATTTCTACGAGGCACACCCAGCGCGCCGCTCGGTGCTGGAATTTCCACACGCCGACCCACCAGAGGAACGCGATATGCCCGACCCGCCGCTACCCGTTGATGCCTCCGATGGCGGCTCAGATACCGGTGAAGCCGATAGTTTCAAAGCGTGGCACCGCCAGCATCCTGTCATCGAAATTGCCGATGAAGATGCTATCAGCGACAACGGACAGGAGGTCTACAACCTACTTCATCACAAAGGCATCAAAAACATCATCTTCATGGGGGTTCACACGAATATGTGTGTACTCGGACGCTCCTTCGCGATTAAACAGATGGTGCGTTGGGGGTTCAACGCCGTTCTCGCACGCGACCTCACGGATGCAATGTATAATCCGTTCAAACCACCGTATGTTAGTCATGAAGAGGGGACGCAGTTAATCATCGAATACATTGAGAAATTCTGGTGTCCCACAATTTGGAGCGGCGATTTAACAACCCCGAAGGCTTAGTGGCTATCAGCCATCAGCCGTCGGCTGTCAGTTTCCATCAGGTAGATCGCTTTCTCTTCGCTGGCGAGGTTTTGCGGCGTACACACCCAAATGTGATCTGCATTCCGAACCTCGCCACTGGTGATAGCACCCACTGCCTAAAGGCAGGGGCTTCGGCTTCGTAGACAGTGCGGTTTTCTCATAGAGTAGACCGTCTTACTCCGTCTCCACCAGCGGGCGTTTCCCTGTAGTATCCTACAGGCATATCGTTACGTAACGGCTATCCCTGCCCGCAATATGTTGATCGCAGCGTTGATGTCTCGGTCGTGGTGTGAACCGCATTCGGGACATATCCACTGCCTATCAGAAAGAGAAAGATTTTCGTTATAGTATCCACAAGTGCTACACGGTTTTGTTGTAGCAGTCCATTGATCAATCTCTTTCAAAAGACGCTTATGTTTTTGACACTTATATCTCAATATCTCAACAAACTCGTAGAATCCAAGATCGGAAACTTTCCGTCCCCACAATCGTTTCATGCCGTCAAGGTTCAACGTTTCAAGGACTATCGTATCAAACTTTTT
>JAAXHI010000344.1:0-1112 GCA_012270875.1 Candidatus Poribacteria bacterium
ATTTATGAAACACCCTCAGTTAATTGAGGGTGGTGCATAAATATCTCTCGTAGGGGTTGGGTCTCCCAACCCGTCTGATGAGCACATAACAAATCTGATAGAGGGCGCGGAAACCTCGCCCCTACGGTGGTCGCATACCCTAACGTTTGGAATAATGAACCACCCTCAGTTAAATGCTGAAAAATAGCACCAAAAACGTAGCCTGTAATGGAATGGAAGGCGGTATCTACGGAATGGCACGCTAAAGTACCAAACCCGCCTAATCGATCCGCAAGGAAAATTAGAAAGTTGAAAATAGCATCAAAACCGTAGCCTGTAATGGAATGGAAGGCGGTATCTACGGAATGGCACCCTGAAGTATCAAACCCGTCTAATCGATCCGCAAGGAAAATTAGAAAGTTGAAAATAGCATCAAAACCGTAGCCTGTAATGGAATGGAAGGCGGTATCTACGGAATGGCACCCTGAAATATCAAACCCGCCTAATCGATCCGCAAGGAAACTTAAAAAAATGAATGTAGTACCGAAAGAATTTATCCGTGTGATGCCAGATACAATCCGCAGCTTCGTCAGCGAAGCTTTCCAGAAAGCAGGGGCCTCAGAAGAAGACGCTGCGCATATAGCGAATCTATTAGTGCTCACGGATCTGCGCGGCGTATTCAGTCACGGCACACAACAAACGCCGGGATATGTCGGGATGATGCTCGACGGCAAAGTAAACCCACGTCCAAACGTCCAGTGTATTGATGAATCCCCGACGACAGCCGTCTACGATGGCGATGGCGGCATGGGACATTTTGCCTCGTACCACGCTGCACAAGCAGCAGTCGAAAAAGCCAAAGCGATGGGGTTGGGTGCCGCAACAAGTCGGAACCACTTCCACTTCGGGAGTGCTGGCAAATATACACGGCTCGCGCTCGAAGCGGATTGCGCCGGGTTCGCCGTCTCTTGCCACCGTTTTCGACACGGTCCCGGGAGCACAGTTGCCACCGCAACCGGAGCGTCGCCGATGAGTTTCGCGATTCCGGCAGGCGACCAGCCACCCATAGTCGTCGATATGGCAACCGGCATTGATGCCAAGCTGCCATTAGAACAGGCGTTTGAACAGAGTCC
>JAAXHI010000344.1:1177-12571 GCA_012270875.1 Candidatus Poribacteria bacterium
ATCCACGACGCACGACAGATGCAACCGGCACCGGGCTATGACCGATCGGATCTGCCCGGAGGCTTAGAATGGGAACGCGAACAGGAATGGGCTGAAATCGGCATCCCGATTGGCGAAGGACATCAAGCACAGTTGAAAGCAGTCGCTGAACGCGTCGGCATTCCGCTGCCATTTTAAATAAGGAGAAATCTTGTGGAGGATAATAAAAATTTCAATGAACTTCTGATCGAAATTTTGAAACAGATACATGTTCGCTTAGATCGTTTAGACGCGAAGATTGAAACCAAAGCAGATAAAGCGGATGTCAATGCCCTTAAAGTAAGTCTTGAGAAAGATATAAGCGAGGTCAAGGCAGACCTCAGCGCAGTTAAACAAGACCTCAGCTCAGTTAAGCAAGAGGTTAACTCTTTGGGACAACGCCTTGACCGGATTGAAGGAGGCATTGCGACGCTCCGATGGATAATTGGAGCGCAAGTCGCTATTATTGGGGTTATCCTTGCTATCTTCAAAGCTTTCTAAAAGGAAATTAAAAAATAAAATGAATACGAACACAAACAACACAGAAGATCGAAATATTGTGATTATCGGTGGCGGAACTGCTGGTTTCGCCGCGGGTGTCTACACATCTCGTGCGATGCTTGAACCTATCCTTATTACAGGGGATGCGCTCGGTGGACAACTCTCTTTAACGCTCGACCTTGAGAACTACCCCGGTTTCTTCGGCAACGAAGCAGGGGTCTTTATACAAGGCATGCAAGAACAAGCGGAACGGTTCGGCACCGAAGTCAAATTTGACACCGTAACAGCCGTTGACTTCTCGCAACACCCGTTTGCAGTTACGACTTACGAAAAAGAATACCGTGCGAAATCTGTGATTATATGCACGGGTGCCTCACCGCGGATGTTGGATATTCCCGGCGAAGAGGGATATGGTGGACGAGGGGTCTCTTATTGTGCAACATGCGACGGGTTCTTCTTCCAAGACCAACGGCTCATCGTTGTTGGTGGCGGCGATGCAGCGTTAGAGGAAGGCATCTTCTTAACCAAATACGCCTCCGAAGTCTACATCGTCCACCGTCGGGATCAACTCCGCGCAAGCCAGATTATGCAGGAACGCGCCTTCAAAAACGACAAAATCAAGTTCATCTGGGATACCGTCGTCGAAGAAATCAACGGCGACGCAGACAAAGTGACAGGTGCGACCCTCAAAAACGTCAAGACCGGCGAGACGCAACTTTTCCCGATTGACGGTGTGTTTATCTTTATCGGACATATTCCGAACACAGAACTCTTCACAGATGTCATACATACAGACGACCAAGGCTATATCATCGTCGACGAGATGCAGCGCACGAACATAAACGGGGTCTATGCCGCAGGCGACGTGCATGACCATGTATTCCGTCAAGCGATCACTGCAGCGGGTGCAGGTGCCGCAGCCGCGATCGCCGCCGAAAAATTCGTCGCAGAATTAGAGAACCGCGCCTATCCGGGGAATTGAATGAAATATTTTGATATTCCACACAATTTTGTGATAAACTTTGAGAGACATACTCAAAATCTCTCATTTTACAAGTTTTCTCAATTTTACATCGAATTTTGAGAGATCCCTGGGTGATAGCGTTTGCACACCCAAGAAGGAGAGAATTTGTGCCTTGGACAAACGATGCCCTTATCCTTTACCACGGTACTACTGATATTGCGGCATCAGTTCTGTGCAAGCCTTCGGGGGTGCTGCCGCACAGCATTGATGTTTCACTCTGTAGAGCACGCACAGATTTTGGTCAAGGTTTTTATGTAACTACGTTTCTACAACAAGCAGAAGGTTGGGCAGATAGACAATTCAGGGATCTGCGTAGGCGTCGCGGGAGTAAACAGTCATCACGGGCAGTGGTACTTAGATTTGAAGTAGATAGGAATCAGTTAGCATCCTTATTGAGTTTATGCTTCGTGACAGATAGATCAAACCCAGACTACTGGAATTTTATTGAGCACTGTCGGACCGGAATGGGCTCACACTTGCTACATGGCAATAAGAATTATGATGTTGTGTTTGGGCCTGTCACACTTTGGCCGCAGAAATTCGTCATCAAAGATTCCGACCAGGTTAGCTTTCATACGAAATCCGCGTTGGAAATACTGCCTGCCCCTGTGCTACATAGCCAAGGAACACCAACTTATATTTTCTAATAGAAGTTTGCAAGTCAAGTCTTATAGGGAGGAAAAATGACACCTGTAAAAGAACCCGATGTCTTCTTGCCGCGCAGCCACGTAGATGCTTATTGGGAGTTGGTTCGCAGATCTCTGAACGAGATCTTTGATAAATCGCCAAGTGAGGCGGATGACTACCAGCAAGAAATTGAAAATCTTCCCTTGCTACAGCAAAATTTCTTCTATAACGGCGAGGCATTGTATGTTGCTGCTGCCCTTGCCGATGAAGAGCCAACTGAAAAGCAGCACGCTCACTACCAACGCTTACAAGCAAAGATATATTGTCTCTCCGAAAGAGAGGAATGAAAAGCGTATCGTAGAATTAGAGAACCGCACCTATCCGGGAAATTAAAACAGGAGAAATTTGTGCCAAGAGAAAGACTCGCACTCGGTTTAGATTCAAGCACGCAAAGCCTATCCGCCATCGTCATTGATATAGACACAGCGGAAAAATGCTTTGAGCACTCGCTCGACTATCGCGCCGACGCACGACTCAACCAATTCGGTATCGGGGAAGACTATATCTTACCACCGAGCGAAGAAGGCGAAGCCGAACAACCGCCGTTGATGTATCTCGCCTCACTCGATGCCATGTTCACTGATATGCGCGAGGCGGGTGTGGCATTAGAACATATCGTTGCCATCAATACATCTGGACAACAACACGGACACGTCTACCTCAACAGCGACGCGGAGACACTTCTCGCACAACTCGCAAACCCTCAAAACTCTGAAGAAACTACACCGGATCTGCAAACCCTACTCAAGGACGCGTTCGCATATCCCAACGCACCCATCTGGATGACCGCGAATACCGTCGCACAAACCGATGCCGTCCGAAACGGAGTCGGGGGCAAAGCCGAGATGATTAACCTCTCAGGTTCGGATGCGCCGCTCCGGTTCACAGGGACTGTCGTTCGACGTGTCGGGGAACAGTTTCCAGAACACTACGCAGCGACAGCAAAAGTCCAATTGATTAGCAGTTTTATCCCCGCCGTGCTAACCGGTAACGCGAATGTACCCATCGACTACGGGAACGGATGCGGTATGTCGCTCATGAACTATCGGTCAAAGACATGGGATCCAGCGTTGTTAGGCGCGACCGCGCATGGATTATCCGGCGGCGTGGAAGCACTTCAGTCGAAACTGCCCGTGCTCGAGCGTCCAGATGCTATTGTAGGAAACCTCGCTGCATATTACATAAAAAAATACGGTTTTGATGGACGCTGCGCAGTGATCGCGGGTTCCGGGGACAACCCGCAGGCGAAAGTCCCTGTCGCCGGTGATCTGCTCAGTCTCGGCACCAGTTTCGTCAACATGGTATCAACCGATGGAGATACGCTCGACCCAGAAGGATTCGCGAACGCGATGTATGACGGCATCAATCGTCCCTTTATGTTCGGGTGCCGTACAAACGGTGCTATGGTATGGGATGCGGTGAGAAATAACTACGGTTTAGCAAAAGAGGAATATGCCCCGGCAGAAGCAGCGTTGAAACAGACCGCGTCGGGACAGTTTATGACGTTCTGGCAACCCAAAACCGAATCTTTTCCAGTTTCTGGTGCGTTTGACCTGATCCGTTCCGACGCACAACCGACATTGGCAGAAGACTATACCGGTATCATTGAGACGAGCCTCGCTGCTCTCTACGTCTACTCTGCTGTTTTCACGAAGCAGACACAAGCACCGCTGTTTGTAACGGGTGGCGCAACCGATAGTCCCGAAATCATGCGGCGGGTCGCTGGCATCTGGAATAGACCGACACTGCCGGTGGAAAAGGGTGGTGCAGCACTCGGTGCAACCGTCGCAGGCGTCAAGGCACTCCACGACGCAAACAATGAATCTTTCGACATTGAAGCATTTAGTGCTTCCGTTCTGAAACGCGGTGAACCCATTCAGCCGAACCCTGAAGATGTCGCCGCCTATCACGGTGAAGGGAAATATCTCGAAAGGTTCCGTGAAAAATACGAGCAAATCACGGCAGAGCATCCGGTATAATAGTAGTAGGCATGCTCCGCCATGCCGTTCACAATATCACGGTGAAGGGAAATACCTCCAGCGGTTCCGTGAAAAATACGAGCAAATCATGGCAGAACATCCGGTATAATAGTAGTAGGCATGCTCCGCCATGCCGTTCACACAAAAAATGAAAGAACAACTAACACACTTCGATGAAAAAGGCAATGCACGGATGGTGGATGTCGGTGGCAAGGAGGAGACATTGCGCATCGCCATCGCCCGCGGGCATATTACCGCCCGTCCTGAAACACTCCGATTAATCGCTGAACAGAAGATGAAAAAGGGCGATGTATTAGAGGTCGCACGACTTGCCGGTATCATGGCAGCGAAACGTACAGGCGAGTTAATCCCACTGTGTCATCCCCTCGCGTTGACTTCAATCCGCGTTGAACTCGCAATCGCAGATGATGATAGACCAGAAATAGAAATCGAGGCAGAAATTCAAACGATCAGTCGCACAGGTGTAGAGATGGAAGCCCTCACCGCTGTGTCAGTCGCAGCACTGACCGTCTACGATATGTGTAAAGCAGTAGACAGAGAAATGGTCATCGGCGACGTTAGACTCGTCAAAAAGACGGGTGGGAAAAGTGGTGATTTCATATCCGACGCCGAGACGCAGCTACCTTAAAAAGGATATACACATGAAGAAGAAAACGCGCCAAACACTCATTGTAATTCTCACAACGCTTCTAATTTCTACAACAGCATTCGCGGCAGATTACGTGCTGATTATCGGTGGTGCTGCCGGTGAGAAATCCTTTTATGATGCATTCTGGAGTGCTACCTCGCGGTTCCATCAACTGCTCACCGACGAATACGGGTACACATCAGAGCAGATTACCTTCCTCTTTGAAGATATGGGTCCGTCAGAAGAGACCCAACTCGTTGATACCGAATCAAAGCGTGATCAGGTCTTAGCAGCATTTACCCAACTCGCTGAGACCGTTCAACCTTCAGATCAATTGCTGCTCTTCATGCTCGGACACGCATCCCGTACCGGTAGAGGCGATCTGAAGTTCAATTTACTCGGACGGGACATCACTGAAGCAGAATATGTGACGCTCATTAACAGCATCCCTGCCGAGCGTCAAACTTTAATCTTCGGGTTCCCTTATAGTGGTAAACTTGTGCCGCAACTTAGCAAATCGGGACGAATTATTATCACCTCAAGCTCACCAAATGAGGGTTACTCGCTGCAGGCAGGATTCGGCAATGTTTTCGTCGATGCCTTCTCCATCGCAGCGAACGATACCGACCAAAACGGCGACATCTCCCTGTTAGAGGCGTTTCTATCACTACAAGCGCGGACGAAGAATTTCTACGAAAAAGACGGGAACGTCCAATCTGAACACCCGCATCTTGATGACAACGGCGACGGAGACGCTACCCGAAATCTGACAATCGTCCAAGCTGAAACAGATGACGGCATACTCGCCGAAAAAACGTTTTTGGGAACACGACGCACGGCTTTACCAAATCCTCCACCCGAACCAGAGGCTTTAACTGACGCACAAAACCCACAACCTCACACACCTCCATCTTTCACTGAGGTAGTGCCAACTGTGCCATCCGAAACCGACGAACATAGTCACGAACTTGAAAAGCCGGACGGTTCTATCGCTGCCCAAAACCACGAGAATCGTGGATCATCACTGCCCTATAATTATATTAGTGAAGCAGACGAACAAGCGATCCAAGCAGCCATTGACAAATTGCCGTCTCAAGAAGCGTTCCCCGATGACGGAGCCGTCATTCTTTGGGATAGTGTTGACATCAATATCGACGAAAAGAGCCGCTATATCTACTCTACACGACGGGTCGCTAAAATCTTTAACGAAGATGGCAGAGACCTTGCTGAGGTCAGTATCCCTTATATGCGTGGCAGAGACGATGTCACCATCCATCACGCCCGAACGTTGACGCCTGATGGCAAAATTGTTGAACTTGATATGGACGAAATTATACGCGATGTGCCACCACCGAGTGCCGTGGACGCGGGATTGCGCGTTGACGCACGCCTGATGTACTTCACACTCCCAGAAGTTAGCGACGGTTGTATCATAGACTACGCCTACTCCACGAATAACCTCGGACACGTCATGCGCGGCGAATTTTGGAGGCAAGTCTACTTCCAAGGACAGCAGCCCGTCCAATATTATCGCTTCACAGTACATATCCCCAAGAAAAAGCAGCTCCATTATCAGGTTTCAGGGGCACCCGCGGCCTCCACAGATGCCCAATCCGATGGCTCTTTCCTTGATATTAAACCCACAATGACAGAGAATAACTATACCCGCACTTATATCTTTGAAGTGCGAGACGTGCCGCCATTAAAAGATGAATATCTGATGCCCGCACCGCAAGACCTCGCCTATAACATCAGCATCTCCTCCCTCGATTCTTGGGATAAACTGGCGACATGGTACGCAACACTGATTCGGGAACAGGATGAGATTACACCTAAAATTGAGGAAAAGACCAAACAAATCCTCAGTGGTACTTGGTCCCGAAAAGAAAAAATAAAACGACTTTACGAATACGTCGCTACCAACATCCAGTATCTCGGCTATGAACTCGGCATTTGGGCGATCAAACCGTATCCAGCGGACTTCGTTTTGAAAGTAGGGGCAGGGGATTGTAAGGACAAAACGACACTCCTCTCCACAATGCTCTCGTCTGTGGGTATTGATTCCTATCCTGTTCTCATCTCCGCTGGGGATATGCGTGGTGTCAACGCCCATCTTTCCGACGGCGGTTCAGAGGTCGAGGCGGTGCCGTCGCTCGCCTATTTCAATCACATGATCCTTGTCGTCAAAGGCGACAAAGACGATGATCTCATCTGGCTCGATCCGACAGCCGATACGTGTGCATTCGGTGACCTACCCGCCGGTGACCAAGATAGATGGACACTGATTATCAATCCGCGTTTCTTGGAAACCGAAAGCGATCCAAAGTCCAAAGAGGACCTCGGCGATCTACAGAATAATCTCTACCGCTTTCAAAAAAGTCCTGCTCTGGATGCCACATCGAATCTCAAACGGGTTCACACCCACGTCAAGGTGAAAAAAGACCTGAGCGTCTCTGTCACCCAAGAATTAACAGTTACAGGGCACTTTAACATGAAATTGCGGAGCCTACTCAGACACCTTCAGACCGCCGAAGAAAAATCGGAGTTCCTGCACAAAGCATTGGAGTTAGATGCCCGCGCCAAAATCGAGGATTTCACGGTCTCCGAACTTTCGGAATTGGAAAGCGAATTGAAGGTCGAACTGACGTGGAATTGTAAGGAATACCTCTATGCGATCGGCAGTCAGTTTGTGCTTGAGTTACCGCTCGTCAAACACCCTTACGCCGAATTACTCAGCGAGGAACGCCGAATGTATCCCGCCGCTATCGGCAAAGCACTCACCCTTGAGGATAAAATCACTGTCAGTACGGAAGCCCCCTTTAAGATAGATATTGTCCCTGAGGAACAGACGCTAAAAACCGATGTTGCGGACATCAAACTCCGATACGCTAAATCCAAACGTAAAGCCGAAATGCATCAGACGATCCGTTTCCTGACCCCAAGGGTCACACCGGATTACATCTTACATCTCAAAGATGTCGTCAGAATCGCCTCAAACCGAGGCACAAAACGGTTCATACTAACACAAGAGTTTTAACAGCAGTCAGTCATCAGCAGTCAGCAATCAGTTACAAAGAGAGTCTCAATGAATCAACACCTCTTTAACTGACTGCCGATGGCTGATAGCCGATAGCCCAAAAACGAGGTAACCAACAAAAAATGCCAGCAACAGAAGAAGTTCAAGCGATAGAAGAATTGATGGAAAGTCAAGAATTAATCTTGGCACAACTGAAAAAAGTAATAGTTGGGCAAGAGGAAGTTGTCAATCAGATGTTGATGGCACTTTTTGCTGGCGGGCACTGCCTGTTAGAAGGTGTCCCAGGACTCGCCAAAACGCTCATGATTCGGACATTGGCGCACATTCTGAACTTAAAATTCAAGCGAATCCAGTTCACGCCCGACCTGATGCCTGCCGACATCACCGGCACCGATGTGCTTGAGGAAGACCGAACAACCGGACACCGCTCCATTCGGTTTATTCAGGGACCGATTTTCGCGAATATCCTCCTCGCCGATGAGATTAACCGGACACCCCCGAAGACGCAAGCGGCACTCTTAGAAGCTATGCAAGAATATCACGTCACCGCTGGCGGCAACGAATTCCAATTGGAACAACCTTTCTTTGTGCTCGCAACACAGAACCCGATTGAGCAGGAGGGTACGTATCCACTGCCAGAGGCACAGTTGGACAGGTTTATGTTCAAAATCGTCATCAACTACCCGACAGAGACAGAGGAAACAGACATCGTTTCGGCTACAACTGGCGCGGAGATCCCTGAACTCGACACCGCACTTTCTGGGGACGCTATCGTAGCACTTCATAACATTGTGCGGCGCGTGCCAGCTGCCGATAACGTCGTGCAATACGCCGTGAAAATCGCGCGCGCGACCCGCCCAAAAGAGGAAGATGCCCCCGATTTCATCCAACAGTGGGTACGATGGGGCGCGGGACCGCGTGCGGGTCAATATCTCATTTTAGGTGCCAAAGCCCGCGCCATCCTACGCGGACGCTTTAATGCGTCTTGTGAAGACGTGAAATCTGTCGCACCTTCAGTGTTACGCCATCGGGTCTTAACCAATTTCCACGCCGAGGCTGAAGGCGTCGACTCCGACACCGTCATCCAACGCCTACTCGACACGGTGCAAGAACCCGCTGCAAGGTTGTAGCATTCACGGTGAACTACACGCTGGTAGGCGCGGTTTGCAAGCGCACCATCAATCGCCTCTTCTTGTAGGATTTTCACTGCGAAGCACTCCTGGTCGCGACTTCCCACGCATCCCTTCGTAAAACCTTCAAAGTCCCCTGATAAGGGGGATTTAGGGGGTTAAAACCGAGTATAACGCGAAGCCTTCAAAGTCCCCCTGATAAGGGGGATTTAGGGGGTTGAAACCGAGTATTGAGAGTGTCTGAGTAATTCTAAAACCTACCACAAATAACCGCGGGACAAGGATGACATCATGCCAACAGTTTCCGTCATCATCCCAGTCCTCAACGAAGAGGACGCTATCGCCAAAGTCATCGCCGATATTCCCAAAACAGGGAACAACGAGGCGATCACAACCCAAGAAATTATCGTCGTTGACAACGGCTGCACGGACAACACCGCCGCAATCGCCGAGCGGAACGGCGCGCGGGTTGTAACCGAACCGCGGCGCGGGTACGGATACGCCTGCCTCGCAGGAATCGCCGCACTTCAGACAGAACCCCCCGATATCGTTGTCTTCCTCGACGGCGACTACAGCGACTATCCAACGGATATGCCACGCCTCCTACAACCGATATACAATGGCGACGCTGCGCTCGTCATCGGCGCAAGGACGCAAGGCGACGCAAAAGCGGCACTATTACCGCAAGCACGCTTCGGCAACTGGCTCGCCTGCTTCTTGATACGACACTTTTTCGGAGTCCACTACACAGACTTAGGTCCCTTCCGCGCCATCCGCTATTCAGACTTAATTGCCCTAAACATGCAAGACAAAACCTTCGGATGGACAGTCGAGATGCAGCTCAAAGCCGCGAAACAGGGTATTGCCGCATGCGAAGTCCCCGTCCGGTATCGCAAGCGCATCGGCACCTCCAAAATCACCGGCACCCTCAAAGGCACTCTCAAAGCAGGCTACAAAATCCTCACAACCCTGTTCTATCACCGCTTTTTGACATAGAATAGAAAACAAAATTCACGGCATCTGCAGCGAATTTTGGCGTTGACAATTAGGCTATCAGCGTGTATAATTAGGGTGTTGAATCTTGTTCAGAATTATTTCGCTTTCCTGTCGGGAGAATCTAATATCTCTGATCCGAATTAACAACAGGAGATAAAAGATCATGAAATCGAAAAAGATAAAAGCAACATACAGAAACGGCGTAATTGAACCATCGGATAAGCTTAACCTCCCCGAAGGACAAGAACTTGAGGTCGAATTCAGCGTCCTCCCAAAAACGCCTCGTGAACTTTCTCGCAAAGCAAAAACAGAATTGATTGAAAAGATGAGTGGTTCTATGAAAGGAACATGGGGAAGCACGGTCGAAGAAATTGATGCTTATATCAAATCAGAAAGGCAATCATGGGATCGAGAATTTTAGATCCCATCTGATAAATCGGGATAAACCATGAAAAACAAATTTTCCGACAACACTTCAAACATAGATAGTTCGCCTGAACACAACCCAGAATCTACAGAAAAAGGCGAAATCAAGCTTCTGGATGTCGTCGCGCTCACACAGGATGTCCTCGAGCACAATCTCAAGCGCGGAGCCATCGGTATGGTCGTTGAAATCCTTTCAAACGGCGAAGCGTACGAGGTTGAATTCAGCGGTGCCTACGGGCACAAGTGCCTTAGTTTCCTTGCCTCTCAATTTAGAGTGATCCCTCACGAACAGATAAAAGCGGATTTCAAACTTCAACGAGATAAAAAAGTAAAAGGAACTACAGAAAAGGGAAAAAATGCCATCGCACAACGCCTCATCAAAGCGATGGAAAAACCACCACATCTCACCGATGAAGACATCGAAGCACTGAATCAGTCAATCAAAGAGGGAGAAATACCAATAAGGTTTGATTCGATCTTTGAACTCAATGAACCTGAAAATAATGAATGAGTACCTAACTGATAGACCTGATGTTGTTCTGACTCAACATCTTGAATGTGTTGAAGCATTCGGAGATCGTCTTCTTAGGGAGTTTTTTAGAGACTCAACTTCACTGAGATGACATTTTTTGTACTTCTTGTCGCTTCCGCAGGGGCACGGATCGTTTCTACTTGGGTTATGTCGCGCAATATTCATGATTTCTAAAAAGTGCTCTATTTCCCCTTTGTCACCGTGTGAGTATTCGCCCCAAAGGTCCCTGCGAGCCCTGTCAATACCGAATTTATCTGTGTAAGAGAGTCGGTAAAAAAACGGTATGACCAAGTCATCAAGAAACCTTTCAATGCGCAACCCACTGTTATTTCCGTATTTGATACCTAAACAACAGTTGTCATCATCTGAGTAAAAGTGCAAATCAGCGGTGTTATAGTAGATCCCGAAAATAAGT